>JAYTUF010000026.1:0-3146 GCA_043744755.1 Anatilimnocola sp. | reverse complement strand
AGCTACTGCTGATGACCGACATCAAAGACGCCAGGTTGCGCTCGGAGATCGAAAAAGTCCTACCTGCCTGGGAACAAGTCGCCACGCGACATGCGCGGGATCAGGTGCTACTCGCCGAAGTGAAGCGACTGGGCGGCAAAGCTGTCAGCGAATGTGTCGCGCCGAATTGGCTTCGCGCGCTAGCTGGTGATGAAGCGCTCTCGACGTTTAGCCGAATTGTTGAACTTGATTTGAACGAGCGGACCGATGGGCATAAGGAACCGACGCCGAAAAAACTCTCGGACCGCGTGACTGACGATTGGCTGAAGAATCTCGCGGGGCAGGATCAACTCCGCGTGCTGCAGCTCTCCGGCACTGCCGTGACCAGCCCGGGGCTGATTCATTTGAAGGATCTGAAAAGTCTGCAGAGGCTGAATGTCTGCTTGACTGCGGTCAGCGATGAGGGATTTGAACATTTGGCGGGACTGACCAACATGCGGCGAATGACCGTTTGCGCGTCGAAGATCACCGGCAGCGGTTTTCAATATTTAGGCGGTATGCAGGAACTAGAATCGATCAATCTGCACTCTTCGCCCGCCAGCGACGCAGGATTGCAAGCGATTGGCAAGCTCGCCAGCCTGACACGTTTGGAGATCGTGCATACGCACGTCACGGATGCGGGCCTGAGCCATCTCCACGGGCTCACGAAACTCCGCCAGTTGCACATTCACGGCCCGAAAACGACCGCCGCGGCCTTGCCTTTCCTGGCAAATCTGAAGGAACTTTACGAGCTCGATGTTTATGACCAGGCGGCCAGCAATGAAACGCTAACGCAAGTCGCCAAGCTGCCGAAGCTTCGCAAATTGATGCTCAGCGGCGGCGTGTTCAATGATGACGGTGTGAAGCAACTGGCGGCTGTCAGCACGCTCGAAAATGTTTCGCTCGATTCGCCGCAGATGACTGATGCAGCGCTGGAAGTTCTCGCGAAACTGCCGAACCTGCGAACGCTGGAGCTGCGCCGGGGGAAGTTCAGCGCGGAAGGGAAGGAGCGGCTGCGGACGGCGCTGCCGAATGTGGTGATTGGATTTTGAGCTGATGGAGAATCGTGCGCGGGGCAGCCCCTCACCCCAACCCTCTCCCTGTCGTTTGCCGGTGTACCGCCGTACCGAGGAGAGGGAGCAGGCCGCGGACTAAGGCTCTTACTTTGGGCTGCACGTGCTGGGCTACCAGCACCACGTCTTCAGCATCGATCTGGTCCGGCGCCGGGGAATCAGGGCGGGCGATGTTAGTCACGGTCGAGATGCCGAAGACTCGCATCCCGCATTCGGCGGCCACGAGGACTTCCGGCACCGTGGACATGCCCACGCAATCGCCGCCCAGTTTGCGGAACAAGCGATACTCGGCCCGCGTCTCGTAGGTGGGGCCGGTCAAACCAACATATACGCCCCGCTGACACACGAACCCCTGCTCGCGGGCAATCTGCAAACCAGCGTCGATCAAATCAGCATCGTAGAGCCGAGCCCGTGGCCGCGGCATCCGATCGGTCTGACCCGGCAGCAGCGAGGCCAGGCCGGGCAGGAACATCAGTTGAATGTGGTCCTCGATCAACATCACGTCGCCGACCGAGAACTGCGGATTCAGGCCGCCAGCCGCGTTGGAAACGATCAGCGCGTTCGCGCCCAGCGCGTGCATCACGCGCACGGGCAACGTGGCCAGTTCGACGGGATAACCTTCATACAGATGACACCGTCCTTGCATCACGATGACGGGCACGTCATCGAGCGTGCCGCAGATCAGGTTCCCTTTATGCGCGAGCGCGGTTGAATGCGGGAAGTGCGGAATCTCGCGATAGGGAATAATCTGCTCGGTGTCGATTTCGTCGGCCAGGTCGCCCAGGCCGGTGCCCAGGATGATCGCCACCTGCGGCATGCCGGACCATCGTGCGCGAACGACCGCGAGTGCGTCTTGCAGCAGGCGGTCTCGCGGCATGGGAAGGGAAGCGTTCATGATCGTCGTAGGCCGGAACAAGGTACTCCGCAGTTCCGGCAAGAAGTGCAAAACAACGCCAACTCGCGGCTCAGCCGGAACATCGCGGCGTACCGCTTGTTCCGGCCTACTGCGACTGCTTAGACCTTCTCTTCAGCCAGCACGCCCATCACCAGCGCCCGCAGCTTGGGTTCCGCCGCATTCGCGATGGCGATGATCTTGGGGACGTCGGCCGGTTCGAGCGAATCAGGGAAGCACATATCCGTGATGATCGAAAAGCCGACGACCTTCAGCCCCGCATGGACCGCGACGATCACTTCCGGCACCGTGGACATGCCGACCACATCGGCCCCGATCAGCCGCAGGAAGCGATATTCGGCCCGCGTCTCCAAATTCGGACCGGAGACCGCCACGAACACACCCTTGTGCGCGACGATGTCTTGCTGACGGGCAATCTTCAGCGCTCGCTCGATCAGGCCGCGGTCGTAAGGCTGGCTCATATCGGGGAAGCGGGGGCCGAGGCGGTCGTCGTTCACGCCGATCAGCGGGTTGCCGCCGAGCAGATTGATGTGGTCTTCGATGACCATAATGTCGCCGCACTTGTAATACGGATTCATGCCGCCGCAGGCGTTGGAGACGACCAGCAGCTTCGCGCCGAGCGCCTTGAACACGCGGACGGGAAGCGTGATCTGATCCAGCGGATAGCCCTCGTACATGTGAAAGCGGCCTTCCATCGCCATCACGGGCAAGCCGCCGAGCGTGCCGCAGATCAACCGGCCGCGGTGACTGGTGGCGGTGCTGCGCGGGAAGTGGGGAATCTCGCTGTAGTCAATCGCCACATCCGGCTGCATCTGCTCGACGAGGCTGCCCAGGCCAGTGCCCAGAATGATCCCCGCATGCGGCGTTTTGTTCCACTTGCCGCGGAGAAACGCCGCAGTCTCTTCAATCTTGGCGAACAACCCCTGCATGACGATTCCCCTCAACAATCATGGCCCATGAGCAATCGGCCAAGGGTAGCGGAAGAAGTCGCGCGGAGCGAGTAGGGTGCCTGGAGTTTGTCGTTCTGGATTTGAAATCTGAAATCACAACTGTCCGGCTATAAGTCGAACAGCGTGCGTTGGTTAGGGAAAGGCGTTTCAGGATTTGGGACTGGAGTGTCGCGAAGTGCCTCGAAAACAGGC
>JAYTUF010000025.1:0-12348 GCA_043744755.1 Anatilimnocola sp. | reverse complement strand
TCGATCCCGGCATCGGCTTCGGCAAAAGCCATCAGCACAATCTGACGCTGATGCAAAACTGCTTTCAGTTTCATTCGTTGGGTTGCCCAATTCTGATCGGCCATTCGCGCAAGGGCTTCATCGGCCAGGTACTCGGCGACAAATGGGCCGACCGCAACGCGGGCACGCTCGGCGCATCGTTAGCGCTCGCTCTGCAAGGCATTCAAATTATCCGCCTGCACGAGATTCGCGCCACGCTTGAAGCCTGGAAACTCTTCCAAGCAAGTCTTCCACTTCCGACCCCCGACTCCTGATCTCACGAAACTCCCGTGCTTTCCTCCGCCCCGTCGCGCCGGAACCAGATGTGCCGGTTCCAGTTCGCATCGTCTACTTTGGGGAAATCCGTCCGCAAATGCACGCCGCGAGATTCCTGGCGGGCGAGAGCGGCCTCAATCATCACGCGGGCGATAATCAACAGGTTTTGCAACTCCCAACCGGCGACGTCGTCGAACTGGCGCACCAGCACATACCGCCGCCATTGATCGACCGTGGTTAGAGCTTCCACAAGCAGTTCTGCTGATCGACGCACGCCGCAAGCGCGCCACATCAGCGCTTGCAGCGAATTGCGAATATCGATCACATCCAGCGGCTCGTGTGATTCCAGCGAATCGGCAATCGGCTGGCTTTCGACCGGAAAGACTCGGAAATCCCCAGGCATCGCCAGCGCCGATTGCGAAGCGCCGTGCCCAGCGTGAGCGCCATACACCAGGCCTTCGAGCAGACTGTTCGAGGCCAGGCGATTCGCGCCGTGCAACCCCGAAGAAGTCGCTTCCCCCGCGGCCCAGAGCCCGGAAATCGTCGTCCGCCCGGAAAGATCGACGGTCACCCCGCCAATCATGTAATGGGCGCCGGGACGGACGGGAATGCGGTCGCGCGTAATATCCAGGCCGAACTTCTTGCAGGCGGCGGCAATGCCCGGAAACCGCTGCAGCGTGAACGCGCGGTCGAGATGCGTCACATCGAGATAAACGCAGGGGTGCCGCGTCTTTTCCATCTGGGTGACAATTGCCTGCGAGACCACATCCCGCGGCGCGAGTTCCAGCCGCGGATCGTATTGCGACATGAACCGCACGCCAAGGCGGTCAACCAGCCGAGCTCCTTCGCCGCGGATGGCTTCGGTAATCAAACTCCGGCTGCCGCCCGCGATATACAGCACCGTGGGATGAAACTGCATGAACTCCATGTCTCGCACTTCGGCCCCGGCCCGGTAAGCCATCGCGTGGCCATCGGCGGTCGCGACCGCGGGGTTGGTGGTTTCGCGATAGATCTGCCCCGCGCCGCCAGTGGAGAGAATCGTCTGTTTGGCCCACACCAGCATCTGCTCGCCATGTTTGGTGGCAACCACCGCGCCATGGCAAGCGCCTGCATGTGTCAACAGATCGATGGTAAAGGTATTCTCCCAGATTCGCACGTTGGGCAGCGCTACGGTATGTTCCACCACGGCCCGCATCACTTCGCGGCCTGTCATGTCGCCGAGAGCGTGTACGATGCGGTTATGGCTATGTCCCCCTTCGCGGCCGAGCGTGATTTGTCCGGCGCTTTCATCGAATTTGGTGCCCCAAGTCGTCAGCTCGTTAATTCGCTCGGGCGCTTCCCGGATGACCATATCCACTACGCGCTGATCGCATAACGAGCCGCCAGCGATCAGCGTATCGCTGACGTGGTCTTCAAATCGATCGACGGGATCGAGCACGCCCGCGATGCCGCCTTGGGCGTAGTTGCTGTTGGATTGCAGCAGCGCGTCTTTAGTGACGACCAGCACGGAGAGCCTGGGATCGATGGCATTGGCCGCGCGCAGGCCGGCGAGACCGCCGCCGATGATCAGCACGTCCGCAAAAAAATGGGGAAGCTGCCGGGGAGTGAAGGAAATCAGATAGCGGGGCGTGTTGTGAGGCATTGCGGAAAGGGGCTGGAGTTCAGAAGGGAATTTAGGGCGGCGGGAGGACGCCAGGCTGGCTGCTTCTCTTCAACTCTTCGTCTCCTGCTCCCTGGCCCCACTTTAGGGCCGTGGCGGTCGGAAGGAAAGCGTGTTGACGTCGTGCAGGGCATGGCAAACCGGCCCTCCTGGCGAGTACACTAGAACCTCCTCTCCTCGGCCCTTACGCGTGAGCCTGAAAAACGGATAATCTTCGTTTGCAGCTCCGATTCTTGCCAGGCGTCCGGCCGGCCGATGGTTACCTGGCAAGCATCCCGCGAGAACCTGTTGAGCACCCGCCAGAAAACCATGAAAAAGATCACCAAGCTGCTCGTTGCCAATCGCAGTGAAATCGCCATTCGCGTGTTCCGCAGCGCCCATGAGTTGCACATCCGCACGGTGGCCATCTATGCCCATGAGGACCGCTATGCGCTGCATCGCTTTAAAGCGGATGAAGCCTATTTGATCGGCAAGCCGGGCGAGCCAATCCGCTCGTACTTGAATATTCCGGAGATCATCGCCGTGGCCAGGCTGCACGGTGTCGATGCGATTCATCCTGGTTACGGATTTCTATCAGAGAATCCCGAACTGGCCCGCGCCTGCCAGAAAGCCGGGATCATTTTTGTCGGCCCGCACGAAGAGGCCCTCGAAAAGCTCGGCGACAAAACCTTCGCCCGCAGCATTGCACAGCAGTGTAATGTGCCCATCTTGAGCGGCAGCGACGCGATTCCCAATGCCCAGGATGGGCTCAAGAAGGCCATCAAAATGGGTTTTCCGGTCATCTTGAAAGCGGCCCATGGCGGCGGCGGACGCGGGATGCGGGTCGTGCAGAAGGACTCCGAGTTTGTCGCCGCGTTTGAATCCGCCCGCAGCGAGTCGATGTCCGCGTTCGGCAGCCCCGATGTGTTCATCGAAAAGTACATTACCAGCGCGAGTCATATCGAAGTGCAATTGCTGGGCGATAAGCACGGTAATTTGCTGCACTTGTTCGAGCGCGATTGCTCGGTGCAGCGGCGGCATCAGAAGGTCGTCGAGATTGCTCCGGCGCCCTTGCTCGACCCCCAAGTCCGGCAGGCCCTGTGCGATGCCGCGGTGAAGATCGGCAAGGCGGTTCGCTATGAGAATGCGGGGACAGTAGAGTTTCTCGTCGATCGCGAAACGAATCAGTTCTATTTCATCGAAGTGAATCCGCGGATTCAAGTCGAGCATACCGTGACGGAAGAAGTCACGGGCATCGATATTGTCAAGTCGCAGATTTTGATCGCGCAGGGAATGTTGCTTAGTGATCCAGAAATTGGCTTGCCCTCACAGGAATTGGTCAAGACGACTGGTTTTGCAATTCAATGCCGCGTGACGACCGAGGACCCGTCAAACAATTTTATGCCCGACTATGGCCGCATTGCCCACTATCGCTCCGCCAGCGGCATGGGCATCCGGCTCGACGCCGGCAGCGCATTTTCCGGCGCGACGGTGAATCCGTTTTACGATTCGCTGCTGGTGAAAGTCAGCGCCCGCGGCAGGCGATTCATTGATGCCGCCCGACGGATGGAGCGCTGCCTGCAAGAATTTCGCATCCGTGGCGTGAAGACTAACATTCCATTCTTGATTCAACTGATCACGCATCCGACGTTCCTCGCCGGCAAGTGTACCACGCGGTTCATCGATCAAACGCCCGATCTGTTTCATCTTCCGAAGCGCCGCAATCGGGCGACGAAGTTGCTCACCTACTTGGGCGAAATTGCGGTCAATGGCAACCCGCTGGTCAAAGGGCTGCCGAAAGCCACGCGCCGCTTGCCGGCACCGGTGCCGAAGCTCGAAAAAGGAGCCACGCCGCCGAAAGGGACTCGCGATAAGTGGCAGGAGTTGGGTCCGGCCGGTTTTGGCGAATGGATTCTCAAGCAAAAGCAACTCTTCCTGACGGACACCACCTTCCGCGATGCGCATCAGTCGCTCTTGGCCACGCGCTTCCGTACTCGCGATCTGCTGAACATTGCCGAAGCCTATTCGCATCAAGCCGCGGAGTTGTTTTCGCTGGAGATGTGGGGTGGGGCAACATTCGATACCAGCATGCGGTTTCTGAAGGAATGTCCCTGGCAACGGCTGGCCGATATGCGGGCCAAGGTGCCGAACATTCTGTTTCAGATGTTGTTCCGGGCCAGCAATGCCGTCGGCTATGCGAGCTATCCCGATAATGTCGTCCGCGAATTCTGCAAAGAGGCCGCCAGCGCGGGGATGGACATTTTCCGCATTTTCGATTCGCTCAATTGGGTTCCCAATATGAAGGTGGCCATGGAGGCCGTCCTCAAGGCGGGCGGTCTCTGCGAGCCGGCCATCTGTTACACGGGCGACATTCTCAATCCTGGTCGCACGAAATATAGCCTGCAATACTATGTCGATCTGGCGAAGGAACTCGAACAACTCGGAGCACATATTCTTTGTATTAAGGACATGGCCGGTCTTTGTAAGCCCTATGCGGCCGAGTTGCTGGTCAAAACCTTGAAGCAAGAGATCGGCATCCCCATTCACTTTCACACCCATGATACGGCGGGAATGCAAGCGGCGTCGATCTTCAAAGCCGCCGAGGTCAAACTTGATATTGCCGATGCAGCCATGGCCCCCATGTCGGGCGGCACTAGCCAGCCCAATCTCAATGCCATCGTCGAAGGGCTGCGATTCACCAAGCGCGAGACCGGTTTGAATGCCGAGCATTTAAATAGAATTAGCGATTATTGGCAGGCAGTTCGCGAGTTCTATCTCCCCTTTGATAGCAACATGCTCCCCGCGACGGCTGAGTTGTATGAACATGAAATGCCGGGCGGGCAGTATACGAATCTCTATCAACAGGCCCGCGCCATTGGCCTGGCCGATCGCTGGACACAGGTTTGCAAGATGTACGCGGAGACGAATCAGTTATTAGGAGACATTGTGAAAGTGACGCCATCGTCCAAGGCGGTGGGCGATCTGGCCCTGTTTCTAGTCGCGAATGATTTGAAACCGGCCGACATTGTGGAAGGGGACCGCGAGTTCGCCTTTCCCGAATCGGTGATCGATCTGCTCAGCGGCATGATGGGTCAGCCGCCGGGCGGTTTTCCCAAGGCAGTTCAGAAGCGAATCCTGCGCGACCGCAAACCGGTGAAAGGCCGGCCTGGCGCGAGTTTGCCCCCTGCCGATTTGGATGCAGCAACAACCAAAGTCAAAGGGCTGTTGCTGCGTGATCCCTCGCGCCGCGAAGTTCTATCGCATCTGCTCTATCCGAAGGTGTTCGAGGAATTCGCCGCCCATCAGCGGACTTATTCCGACACCAGCATTTTTCCCACCCCGGCCTTTTTCTTCGGGCAGGAATCGGGCGAAGAGATGGCCATCGATATTGAAGAGGGCAAGACGCTGATCGTGAAATTTCTGAACATCGGCGAGCCGCATGCCGATGGCAAGCGAACCGTGTTCTTCGAACTCAACGGCCAGCCCCGCGATGTGACCGTGGAAGATCGTTCGCTCGAAAGCGTCAAAACGAAAACGGTGAAGGCCGATTCCAGCAACAAACAGCAGGTGGGGGCGAGTATGCCGGGAATGATTGTTTCGGTCGCCGTTAAGGCGGGCGATGCGGTGGCGAAAGGGCAAAAGTTGCTGTCGCTGGAAGCCATGAAAATGGAAACGACCGTCGTCGCCGACGCGGCCGGCAAGATCGCGGAAATCTTCGTCAAGCCGGGCACGCGAGTGGAGACGGGCGATTTGATGTTAACGTTTGCCTGATAAAGTGGCGTGAGGCGAGTGGCGGGAGACGAGTCGCTGGAGACGAGGAGAAATGCAAGGCTTTGACCTCGAGCGCCTCGCGCAGTCCGGTTTGGTCCAGCGAATGGAATTTCATCAGACGCTGGCCAGCACCAACGATCGCGCCGCGGAACTGGCGGCTGACGAACAGCTTGCTTGTCCCGCGCTGGTGCTGACTGCCGAGCAGACTGCCGGGCGGGGGCGGGGCGGCAATCATTGGTGGTCCACGGCGGGCAGCCTGATGTTCTCACTGGTGCTGCAGGCTGACCATCCCCAGCGTGCTCCCGCCAACTGGGCAGGCTATTCGCTCACCGCGGGGCTGGCGATCTGCGAAGCTTTAGCCGCGGAATGCCCCACGGCCAATCTAAGTGTGAAATGGCCCAATGATGTGTTCGCGAACGGCCGAAAGATCGCAGGCCTTCTGCTGGAATCGCCGGCACAAGCGCGGGGCCGCCTGATCGTGGGAATTGGCGCGAACATCAACAACTCAACCGCGGGGGCTGCTCAGGAGATTGCCCGAACGGCTGTTGCCTGCTGCGAATTGGACGGCGGGCTGCGCGATTTGACGAACGTCTTACTTAGGATCCTGGCCAGTCTCGACAGCCGCTGGCGGCAATTGCACGAACAGGGCTGGGAATCGCTGGGCGCCGCCTGGTCCGCACGATCGCTATTGACCAATCGCACCGTCCGCTTGCAAATCGGTGCCCAGCAGCATCTGGGTCGTTGCTTGGGAATTGACGCTGAGGGAGCGCTGATTCTGCAAACAGAGACAGCCCGGCAAGTCTTTCCGGCCGGCAGCATCGTACATTTTGAATGAGCCGAGATGACTGCTACCCGGATCGTCAAGGCGTAGGTTTGACATCAAACTTGTCGCCGGCTTCTTTAAGTTGTCTTTCCAACTTATCGAGGGCCACCTGATGCATACTTTTCAAGACCGCATGCCCCGCAAATAATTGCTCGGTATCCGCAAATACAAAAAATGGCTTGATGGCATCGTGCGCAATGCGAGCCCGCGCAGTGCCCGCGGCTTTTGATTTGGCGTCGCCGGCCTGAGTGAGAATGGCGAGATTGCAAAGTTTAAACAGTCGCGCCCGCGCCTCGACGTCAGGCGATCGAACCAAGGCATCTAGTAACTTCCGCTTTTCGACGACGGTTAATTCCCGTGAAAGATTTCTGATTTGACTCGAAGACGTGGCGTTGATGCGATCCAGCAAGATCTTCGTTTCAGGATCCATAATCTGATCGTGAAACCGTTTGGCGGCGATAAGGAGAACCAGCGGCTTTTCCACCTCGTCACGCAAGCGCTCCTTCGTGATATCTTTCTGGGTCTGGGCCAATTCATCAAATAACTTATACTTGGCACTGGCTTCAAAATCCAGGATGCGGGCCTGGGCCAGATTGCGGAGGCGGATGTCTTCAATCGTGGGCAGGATGGCCTTGGCTTGCAAAACTTCATCCTTGGCGCCCCCCGACAGCGCGGTATCAAGCCTCAGGCACAGGGCTTCGAATTTCCAGGAATCGCGCGACTCCCATTGAGCGCGAATTTTCTCATCTCCCGCCAGCCAGCGATTCTTCATCTTCACATCGCCCGGCCAGACAACCATGGCTTTGCCCGCCAAACTGGCAACTTGCAGGGGATTTGCAGTGCCAGGACTCTTGGCGAAAGCCTGGTATGCCGTCTCGTCGATCGACCGGGCGCGGGTCATCAACTGGGGCTGACGAACCGGATCCTTCGCTAAGGCTCGATAAAGATCCAAGGCGGCTTGTGATTCTTGTGACAGGCTCAGCAGATACATATCTGCCATCTTTAACTTATCCGCGGTTTCCGCGGCGGCATGAAACCCCTCGAGAATATTTTCTAACAACTCCAGCCGCGCTTTGTCAGCGACATAAGGAATCAGTGCTCGGCGATCCACGGCCAGCCAATAAAAGGCTTCCGCTTGATCGATGGGCCGCAGGTCGCCCGATTTACTCGCCTCGGCCAACTGGTTGACAGCTTGCTGGAGAATCTTGTCTCGGCCCTCAGTCTTCGAAAAGTCAGAATGAGGATCCAGCGCATATCGATAGAGGCATCGCCCATAATTCATCTGGGCCTTGGCCACGGGCAGTCCCCGCTCCCGAGCGGCAGCAATTGCATTATGAAAAGCGTCGATGGAATCCTTATAATGTTCCGTCAATCCGAGATAGTATCCAAAGTCTTCATGGGCATTGCCCAGGGCAGTAAAAGCATTCTCCTTTTGCGCCCGATTATCAATCTCACTGGCCTCCAAAGCATACTTGACGGCCCACTTCAGATGATAGGCTTTCGAACCATCCGGCGGAGGACGGTTCTCCAGTAAGCAACGGATCTCCGCGGTGTTAACTTTGGAATTCAAATATGCCAGTCTCAAATGGATATCGCTCAGACCTTCCCGGCACAGGGATACAAGGTCAAAAGGATCATTGTCGGCTATATCCTTCAATAGCAACTCATACCGCTTTTCAGAACTAACAATCGCCGGCACATCGGCCTTTTCATATCCCTTGAATCGGGTCGCATAGGCAAATAAAAACCGCATCCCCAGGTTTTCATTCTTCCCCTGCGGATCATGCTCCTCGACTAGCTTGAAAATCTGCTCCAACCGATTATCGCGCGCGGTTCCTTCGGGCGGCAACGCTGCCAGGGTTCTTCCAAAACCTACCAGGTAGTTGATGTTGTCATCGAGTTGTCGGGCGCGATTGAACGCCTGGTTGGAAAGGGTCAGCGCAACCGTCGTTGAATCGCGTAGATCGCTTTCCTTGGCGGGATCGACATTGACTATTAACGGGCTGCGCTGCAGCAACCGCCCTTTTGCGCCCCACAGGAACGCCAGGTGCGTTTTCGTTTCCTTTGTCAATGACGAGGCATTTTCAAGGTTGGCAATGGAACGCAAGACCACCGGATTCACAATATTTTGCAATACACCTTCATCGATATCCGTTGGTCCGTGGGCAAAACTATAGAATTGATAGGTGTCAACCTGCTTTGCCATAATCAAGTTATAAAATGCTTCAATTAACTCGGCGGACAGCGGCGATTTCGCGTCCGCTGCGCGCAGCGCCGCGAGGGCTTCGACATATTCCAACAGCCGGGCGGCCTGATATCGCTCGAAGAGAGCAACCGCATGGGGACTCAGGCGGCTTTGATGGGCCATTTCCCTGATCTGCGCCCAGTTGGTGTCCTTATCATTGCGTGTCGCCTCGACAATCGCGGCGATACCCTTCAGGGCCGGAGCTTGCAGTCCCGCGCCCGTGGCCATGGTTTGAAAATAAGTCAGTTTCGGACTCTCCGCTGACGAAACTTCCGTGAATCTCAAGATATCGCTGTCATCCAGCCGGAGAGCTCGAATCGCAGCGAGCGCAAAAATGTCTCCAGCGCCTTGACGTCGAGTGGACGTAATCCAGGTCGGTACCGGCCGGTGTTCGAGTACAGCGACGACGAGATCCACCGCGCGCTCATGATCGCGAGCGTTGCTGCTGGTAGCCAACAAGCGCGCCTGCACAAAGTTGCCATAGGCTTTCAGATCGGCGTCCGAATTGCCAAGGGCGGTCAGCGCCCGCCCGAGCCTGGAATCCCAGTCCCGCCGCTTAACATCATCGGCTGTGGCGGTAGTCAGCAGTTCGCATTCGATTTTGATCAGTGAGGCGAGCGGCCCCTTTTCCGCGACCGCATCGCGCTTGAGGTTTTCAATAATCAGCCGAATGGCAGTGGCATCGGCAGGATCGGCATGGAGCACTTCCCGCACCAGCAGGCCTTCGACTTTTAATCGCCACTCGTCAAACTGCTTGTTTCTTTCCAAATCTTCCGTCGGATTGAGAATCAGCCTTTGAAGCGCCGGCGCCGCGGATTTAACCCACACCGGGTTTTGCTGGGCGCGAGTCAATAGCCTTGGAAACCACTTTGCTCCGTCGCGCGACTTCACAACTCGGTCTGCATAATCCTTGAGCGCCTCTTCGGGATTCAATTGTGGATCGGCGAACGAGACTTCCAGGCTCAAGTCGGCCTCGGTTTGAATGGACTCCTGCAGATCGTTGGCGCTCAGTGATGAGGCTTTGTATTCATTATTCTGGAACTTTCGCAAGTCCGTCCAAACAGTCTGGATGGCTGCCAATTGCTTTTCTTTCAACTCCGCATTGCCGAGTTGCGTACGCACTCGCTGGCTTAACAATTGAAACGACTCGTGCGGCACGCAGAGGAATTTTAGTGCAGCTAAGGCCAGGTTGGGCAGTTCGTCAGCCGACGTCTGAATCTCACTTTTATAATGTATACGAAGTTGTTGAATGATTTCACTTTCCGCCGGTGAAAAACTCAAACTCTCCGTGCGAGTTTCCTCGAACAATTCCGGCCGAAGATTAGCTATTGCCGCCAATACGTCTGGATCAAAGTAGGATGACGCGTCTGCCTTGACTTTATGCAGAATGAGTAAATGCAACAGATGGGCGCGGTCCAGCAGGTTCTGGTCAAGAGTAATTTCTTTCTCGATGAAAACATGGAGGGCCTTGAGATTATCCGGGTACGTGGCCTGGTCGTGATAATTCAGATGCAGGTCTTCGAGCGCGATTTGCTGCTGCAACGTGATCGGAACATCTGTAGCTGACTTGGCCTGCGATGAGAGTTCGAGAAACGCGGCGCGGGCGGCAGTGAGACCAGCCGGAGTATCAGTCTTACGCTGCGACTTGACTTCAGCCAGGAGGTTGGCTAGTTCGGGCGCATCGTAATTAACAAGCGCATCCGTCCAAAGTTGTCGTTCCCAGGGGGTTAGTGACTTCGTTGCCAGATGACTATTAGGCCCCACTTCCGGATGTTCTTGCCTCTCGATCGCAATGACTTTGAGATAGTGAAATCGGATCCCCTGTTCGTCTTTGAGCCCCGCAGCCAACTGCGGCGAAAGTGTATTAAGAGTCGCTACAACGACGTGCTTTAAATTTGGACTCTTAAGGAATCCCGGCTGACCGGCCTGCGCACGAGCGAGTCCGAGAATGGCATCTGTTTTAAGATTCTGCTCATTAGCTGGCAACTGTTTGAATTCGGCCTGCAGCGCAGTGTAGGCCTGCAGCGCCTCGCTCCGTTTTTCTGCCTTTAATAGTCCCTCGGCAGCTTCCATTCGGATTTTGAAGCCCGCGATATCAAAGGCTGGCCGGGGAGGCGTTGGTATTAACCAAGGAAATCGTTGGTCAATTTGTTTGCGGACATCCGGGTGGGTCGCGGAAGCAGCCAGCAGAACCGTAACGATGGCCAGAATTGCAAGCGTGGCCTGCGCCGTGGCAAAGAGACTGAAGCGGGTGGCCTCCGCCTTGGCTAATTGCTTAACGAAGTCGCCGCACGAGGGGAAGCGGTCTTGTGGATTTTTCGCCAAAGCCCGCTTCAGCACCGCGCGCACGGCGCGCTTCGGGACGAATTTCAAATGATGAACACCGGTATCTTTCGCAGCATATACGGCCGTGGACGTATTGCTGACAAAGGGCCAGCGACCGGTTCGCAACTCTACATAGGTTACTGCCAGCGAGTATTGATCGCTGGCGGGCAGCGGCTGGTTTTTGTTGATCGCTTCCGGCGCTGCATAAGGGAGCGTGAAGGCATTGGTGGTAGCACGAATATCACCCAATTCGCTGGCCAGGCCATAATCGCAAACTTTAGCAACATCGCCGACGAGCATGATGTTCTGCGGCTTAACGTCACGATGCACAATCTCGCAGCGGTGTAAATAATCCAAGCCGCGAGCAGCTTGCTCCATATAAGGGAGCACCTCTTCGGCCGGCAGCGGCAAAAGTTCATCGTCGTCCGAGACTGGTTGCGGAGAGTTGCGATCAGCCACGGTATGGGAACCAGGAGATGTATCTTCCTTGTTGCCAACCTGGGTTCGGCCTTTGCGAGAAACTTCCGTGGGTGACTTCGCTTCCTTATCGCGCGTATGTTCCTTTTGGCGATCGTGCAGTGTCTTATGCCCTAATTCCATCGCGACCACCAACCAAATGGCATGGCTGGTTTCTTCCTCTTTGGTGTCCGTGATCCGCTGCTGAAAGGTGTCACGGACGCTGAGTCGCTCTTCGCCGGTGGTTTCGTGACCGGGAATCATGGTGCCTTGCAGGCCCTGGGCGATATTCGTGATTTGAACTTTGGCTGTTCGTTCGCCAGCGACCAGGGCTTTCGTATCAACCGAACTCCCCGCTTTGGAGGCAGGGACGTGGCTATCGACGGCGACACTGTTGGGCATGGAGATGATCGTGCCATCGCGATCGAGCAACCAATAGTCGATGAGCGTCAGCAAATTCCCATGCAAGATCTTGCGATCCTTGATCAGCCGCAAGGCCCGGAATTCTTTCTTGCCACCTTTTTGTTCAAGGTTGACGACCTTCAAAGCCCGCTCGAAGCCATTCTCGGTAACCGCCAACCAGACCACGCCGAAGGTGCCCCGCCCTAGTTCGCGGACGAGGCGATATCCGGGGACGGGCTGATCGCCAATTTTGAACGTAACGGATTGGCGTGTCATCGGTTGTGCCATGGCTCTGCTCGCTCTGGGCAGCCCTGATTCGAGCCTGCCCACACTTATCGAAAGAAGACCCACTCCCTTGTGCAGGATCCCTTAGGGGAAGAGCTATGGGCCAAG
>JAYTUF010000024.1:0-3150 GCA_043744755.1 Anatilimnocola sp. | reverse complement strand
CGCAACTGCTCACGCGCCTGGGGCGATCAAAGGTATCGAGAAAGTACGAACTAAAACCTTCGTGCGGCAGGTCCACCGCCCGGCTAGAGGCGGACATGTTGCCATACTTGGTTTTGCTGCCGGTCGCCTGATCGACGGCATCGGCGAACACTTCCGAGATGATCCGCTTGGCGTAATAGCGGGCGTAGTTCTGCTGATCGTGGCGGTTGTGTTCCGTCGGCTCACTCGAAAGCTGATACACCCGGCTGCTGACAATCGTGCGGATCAGGTGCTTCATATCGAACTTGTGAGCCACGAAATCTTTCGACAGGGCCTCAAGCAGTTCAGGATTGGATGGCGGATTCGATTCCCGCAGGTCATCGACTTCATGCACAATGCCGCGGCCGAGGAAGTGGCCCCAGAAGCGATTGACCAAGACCTTGGCAAAGAACGGGTTTTCCGGCTTCGCCATCCAATCAACGAGCGCGTGGCGGGGATCTTCTTCGGGTGTGAACTTGGCATAAGCGCCATCGAGATACTTTGGCTCCGGTGTTTTGCCTGTTAGCGGATTCTTCTCGCCGGTGCTGACTTGTGCGGAGGCGAAATACGGCGGCGGTTCGCCGAAGCTCTTCCGGCCGAGACGTGTGAAGAACCCGCTCAGGCCGTAGTAATCTTCCTGCCCCCAGCGTTCATAGGGATGATGATGGCAGCGGGCGCATTGCAGACGGAGGCCGAGAAATACCTGCGCGGTATCGGCCGTCACTGTATGGAGTTGATCGTCGCGGCTTTGCCAGTACCAGTTGATGGCGGGCGAGTCTTGCCATTCACCGGCGGCAGCGACGATGCCTCGGACAAACTCATCGTAAGGGCGATTCGCGGCCAGGTTGTCTTTGATCCAGCTATGAAAGGCATACGCGGCCCGATCGGCGCCGGCCAGATTGCTGTTGCGGAGGATGGTACTCCAGCGAGTTGCAAAGTAAGCGGGATAATCGGGTGATTCGAGTTGCTTGTCGATCAGCTTCTGGCGTTTGTTCGCGTCTTGATCGGCGAGGAACTCGCGAGCTTCTTCGCTCGTCGGCAAGCGACCGCTGAGATCAATCGTCAGCCGGCGGAGAAATGTTGCATCGTCGCAAATGGGCGAAGGAAGCAAGCCGAGCTTCTTCCATTTGTCCGCAACGAGGCGATCAACATAGTTGTTAGGCGTCCAGCCGGGGATTTCAGCCAGCGGTTCGCCATGTGGGCGAATGACATAAAAGATCGCGACCTGCCCCATATAACGGGCCATGATCGCGGCTTCGCCCCGCAGCTCATTCACGCGCACCAGGCCGTCTTCATCGACGGCGGCAATCACATCGAGATTGCTGCTGAACGACGCTTGCCGCGTAACGTCTCGCTTCTCGCCATTCGAGTATTCAGCAGTTACTGTCAACTGCTGCGTTTGTCCTTCTTGAAAGATCAACTGCTGCGGCTGCATGTGCAACTTAATGACCCGCGGCGAATTAGGCGCGGAAGCGGGAGCCCCCGCGCCGATCCAGGTTTTCAGCGTTTGATACGATTCGCTTTCGGGTTCCAAACGCTGACCGCCGCCGTGCGGCAGTTGGCCCGTTGACTTCATGAGCAGCAGGCTGTTCTCCGGCGCCGATTGGCTCACGCGCCGTCCGCGGGCATTGCGCACGATGGCTTCGTAGTCGAAGGCATCATCAAATCCAAATAGCGAAAGCTTGAAGCCGTTCTGCCCGCTGGCTTTGCCGTGGCAGCCGCCGGAATTGCAGCCATGACGCGAGAGAATCGGCTGGATGTCGTTTTGGAAGTCGATCGACGGTGTCGGCGATCCGGTCGGTTCCGCTCCCCCTGATTTCTGCTGGCAAACGAAAGCCAGCAGGACAAACAGGCAAGCGGAGAAAATGCAAGCTCGTCGCAGCATGGTTGATCTTTAGCGGAGGTGGGCAGATCGAAGTTCAGGTGGGCCGAAACCGCGACGGCAGCAGCGATTACGTCATTCCATGTTAACCGATGGCTGGTGCTCGAACAATGTTTCGGGGGTGTACTCGTGACGTTCCGCACTAAAAACACTCAAAGAACATCGCGCACTTCGCAGAACTGCTCTTGCCACGGACCGGGCTTATGCACTACAAGCCTCGCCTCTTCGTTTTCCGTGGTGGTTCACTGTCTACCCACAGTCGTTCGTTCAAAAAATTCTCGAGGAGGGAATCTCGTCGTGCGTCCCTCGACAAAATTCGTCGGTCTTGTTTTAGGCGGTTGGTTAGCGGCCTGCTCGTGCGCAGGTTCGCAAAGTTGGGCTCAAATTGCGCAGCCGGCACGCTCCGGGGGAGCGCAACTGCGGCGACCTCCAACCAACAATGGTCCACCCCCGGCAGCGCTCGGGCGTCGTCCGGCGGGTCCTCAGCGGGCCTCCTATCAGGAAGGTGGCCCGCCGGCGGAAAATCCCGCTGCGGAGTTGCCGCCGCCTGCCAATCGGCCAATCATGGAAGGAGCCGCTCCCGGCGGAGCGCAGCCTTACTATGAGCCGCAAGAACAGCACTGGCTGGATGATGGCAATGCTGAATTCGCCGGCTATAGCAACGGCTATAATGGGCCCTTAGGTTGCGGCGTGCTCGGCGGTTTGTGGGTCCGCGGCGAGTATCTCGTCTGGGATCTAAAGGGCATGTATGTGCCGCCGCTGGTGATCAGTTCCACGGTGAACAACATCAACCCGGTGAATCTGCACCTGAACGACAACGGCAATCTCGGCGCGACCGCGCCGGTCGTCATTCTGTATGGCGGTCAAACCGTCAACAGCGATGCAACCAGCGGCGCGAAGATCTCCTTCGGCGCCTGGCTGGATGACTGCCGCAATGTTGGCCTGGAGGCCGATTATTTCGGCCTGCAGAATTCTCACGATTCGTTCTTCCGCAACTCGACCACGGGCACGCCAATTCTGGCGCGGCCGTTTTACAACGTGTTGACTGGTCTGGAAAGCTCCGAAATCGTCGCCTTTCCGGTCGCCGTCAATGGCGTATTGCATCGCGGGCTCATCGACATTGATGCCGACACGCGGTTTCAAGGCGGCGGCGCCCGCGCCATCATCAACATGTGCTGCAGCAGCGGCTGCGGTGTTTCGTGGTGGAATGGTTGCCCGCAAAACAGGTCCAGCCGTGTCGATCTGGTCGT
>JAYTUF010000023.1:0-3152 GCA_043744755.1 Anatilimnocola sp. | reverse complement strand
GCCCACGGCGGAGTCGATAGTTACGATTTTCACTCGCTGGAAGTGATTCAGTGCATGGCCGAGCGCCGCCGCGGTGGCGAGACGGGGGTTGCCGCCGTGCAAGGCTTGCGCGGTGACGCTGTCTGGAAAGCAATGGACGCCCGAGACTGGCAGGCGGGAGGTTGGGATTCGCGGTTGTTCGAAGCCTGCCTGTCACGCAGCCAGACGCTCGCTCAGCCGGAGACATTCAGCCATCGCTATCCGACGCCGGCTCAGATTCGCCTGTGGGTGAAGGACCCCGTGGCCTATCGCATTGAGTATGTCGATGGCACGAAGGCCACAATGTTGCTGCTGAACGGCCTGGTCAACGACTTCACGTTTGCCGCCAGGCTCAAGGGCGAGGCCGAACCACTCTCAACACTCTTCTACTTGCCGCCGGTTCCGAACGTGACCTATTCCGCCTCGCTCATGGCGCAAGCGGAAGCGACGTTTCTCACCGGCAAATCACCCTGCCCGTTGGAACGAACACTGCTCACGACCGGCCTGGTCGAAGCCGGCGTGCGCTCGCTCGGCAGCGGACAGCAGCGGGCGGAAACGCCGCACTTGGCGATTAAGTACCTGGCTCCGAAGGAGTCTACCTTCGTGCGCAGCTAGGTGCCATTATTGCGTCCCGGGGCATCGTGGGGGACAATAATCGCTTCACTTATTCCAGGAGGGGGCGAAGCAATTCGCATCATTTTCGCTATGTTCTCAGCAATATTAACTCGGAATCGATCATTGGCATGCGTGGCGTTGTTGGCGTGTGTCACGCTGATTTGCGGGGGGCGAATTGCCTGTTCGGACGAAGCCACGAAATCCAAGCCAGGCGCGAAACCAGCCATGATGGAAGTAAAGTTTCCGCTTGAGTATCAGATCATTGACCCCGATAACGAGCAGAACTCCAAGCTCAAACCCGAGGACAAAAAATTGCCGCCACTGATTGTGATGTTTCCGGGAGGCAAAACCGCTGACAAGACTGATGCCACGGGTCCGATTGGCCGGCTGGAAGCATTCCGCGGCCAGTCAAAGCTATTGCCGAAATCCAACGACAATCCTGGATTGCCGGTGGTTCTCTCGGGACTGCGGTTCATCGAACGTAAAGACGAGAATGGCAAAGTCGCCGGCTACGACATCGAGTTGCAAGGCGAATATAATGCAGTGAAAGTCGCAGCCCCCGACGACGCGATGGAGGATTTTCTGGCAGGCAAGACGGCCACGTTTGAACTCGAAGCCAAACTCAACTACGGAATTATCGCCACCGCCTCGACCACCACGCTGCAAATCGCGCGTGTCGGCGATCAACTCGTGATCTACTCCGTCGAAGGCGACTTCACCTTCCGGGAATTGCTTTCGACCTACAAGAGCCCCAGTCTTAAGATCCTGCCCCCAGCCGGACGCAAGTTTCTTTACTACGGCGAACACGGCACCTTGCCCACGCTGCGAATTCTGTAGAACATCACGCGGCAGCATCTCTCCGATCCTCTATCCTTCCCATCATGAACAAAAATATCACTCCGTTGCTCGCGCTGCTATTCGCAATAGCTTCAGTCCTGACCGGCGACGCTGCCGAGCCCACACTCAAATCCGTCGCGAAAATCTGGGATCAAGGCAAGCACAACGCCTTCACCGATTTGATCCGCTGGCAGGATAAGTGGTACTGCACCTTTCGCGAAGCCGATGACCACGTCGGCGGCGACGGACAGTTGCGCGTGCTGGTTTCGAGCGACGGCGAAAAGTGGGATTCAGCGGCCCTGATCGGCGAGAAAGGAATTGACCTGCGCGACCCCAAGCTCTCGATGACGCCGGACAAGCGGCTAATGATTGTTGCGGGGGGTTCGGTGTATGAAGGCAAGAAACTGCTTGGTCGGCAGCCGCGAGTTACGTTCTCCACAGACGGCCACGAATGGACGCCGCCGGCTCGCACCCTCACCGAAGGCGAATGGCTCTGGCGCGTAACCTGGCACGACGGCAAGGCCTATGGCGTGTCGTACGACGCTGCCGAGCGTATTACCGCGGCCGCCCAAGAGGCCGCCAAGGCCGATCCGGGACCTGCCGATTGGAAATTGAAACTGGTCGTTAGCAGCGATGGCTTGAAATACGATCTGGTCACCCATCTCGATGTTCCCGGTCATCCGAACGAAACAACGCTCCGGTTTCTCCCGAACGGCGAAATGATCGCGCTCGTCCGGCGTGAAGGAGGCAACAAATTTGGCTGGATCGGCCGCAGCCAATCGCCTTACAAGGAATGGAAATGGACCGAGACGAAAGAGCGCTTCGGCGGTCCCAATTTCATTCAAATCCCCGACGGCTCGCTCTGGGCGGCAGGCCGCACCTACACGGGCGGCGCGAAAACAGCCCTCGCGCGGATGACGGCCGACGGCGAGTACGAACCCGTGCTCACGCTCAAAAGCAGTGGCGACACCAGCTATCCCGGCTTGGTCTGGCACGAGGGAGAGCTCTGGATGAGCTTCTACTCATCGCATGAAGGGAAGACGTCGATCTATCTCGCGCGAATCAACATTCCCCTCTCTACGTCGAAGTCGAAGTAAATTTTGCCACGCTGCTCGCAGCGTGCTAACTTTAAACGCGCAGCATGAGGATTTAGATGAAGCAACCATGACCAAATTCTTGTGGGCAATCGCAATCGCCCTCGCCATCCTCTGGGCGTCCCCCTGTTCGCTCGTCGGCCTGACGCTCGGCCTCATTAACATCGCCAGCGGCGGCACCATTCAGCTCCGCGGCCGGGTGCTGGAATTCGAAGGCCGATTGCTCGCTTGGCTTCTCTCCCGCGCGCCGGTTATCGGCGGCGCTTCCGCCATGACGCTGGGCCATACCGTCATTGCCCGCAGCCGGGCAGATTTAGAACGCACCCGCGCTCACGAGTTCGTCCATGTGCAACAGTACGAACGCTGGGGTCCGGTCTTCATTCCTGCCTATCTGTTCTGGTCCGTCTGGCTTTGGTCCCGCGGGAAACATCCCTATTGGGACAATCCCTTTGATCGCGAAGCGTATGAGCGAGCACCCTGATCACGCCTGCCTGCTTAAAAATCCAACTGCGCCCGCAGTCCATAGGCGCTCGTTTCGCTTTGGATGCCGCTGCGGTGGTCGAGCGAACTGTGGACGTAGTTGAACAC
>JAYTUF010000022.1:0-3155 GCA_043744755.1 Anatilimnocola sp. | reverse complement strand
GCCGATTCCGTATAACACGCAGCAGTCGTATGTCGATCTGGCTCAGTATTTTCAGTTGTGGGACGCCTCGCGGAAGCGGCTCGAAGCGAAGCTTGGTCACAAACTGACGCTAGAGATCGAACCGGGCCGCTACCTGGTCGCGGAGGCTGGCTACTTGATCAGCGAAGTCCGGGCCATCAAGCAGATGGGCAAGAACACGTTCTATCTACTCGATGCCGGCTTCAACAATCTGGCCCGGCCGATCTTGTATGGCTCGTATCACCCCATGTCGCTCGCCCCCGCCAATGGCAGCACCAGCCGGCAGGAGCTCGACGTCATCGTCGGCGGCCCGCTCTGCGAATCGGGCGACATCTTCACGCAAGAAGAGGGCGGTTTCGTCTGCACCCGCAAACTGCCGCAAGCGAACATCGGCGATTATCTGATTCTGGAACGAGCCGGCGCTTATGGTTTCGTGATGGCTTCGAACTACAACAGCAAGCCGCTGGCGGCCGAAGTGCTGATTAAGAATGGCACGCCGCACCTGATCCGCGCTCGGCAGACGTTTGAGGATATTACGCGCGGGGAAGTGATACCTTCGTAAACGGGGCAAGGTAGAATGCAAGCATGAACACGATCAGTTTGCAAGAACTTCAACGTGATCCTTTGCCCCTCCTCCATCGTGTCGAGGCAGGAGAGTCGTTGCTGGTGACAGATGGAGGTCGGGCCATTGCTGAGTTGCGACCCGTCGCTCAGCAGTCAGCAACTCCGCGGCCTTATGGGCTGGCCGCAGGGCAATTTGTGGTGCCCGCCGAATTCGACGAGCCGCTTCCCGAAGAGATTCTCGCAGCGTTTGAGGGGCGATGAGAATCTTACTCGATACGCACGTATTTTTGTGGTTCATCTCGGCGGATGCTCGATTACCAATCACTCACCGCATTGCGATTCAGGATCCGGCGAATCAAGTTTTCCTGAGCGTTGCATCGGTTTGGGAAGCTGTAATCAAAAACCAACGCGGGCATTTGCCGTTACCGGCGCCGCCCAGCAGCTACTTGCCACAGCTGCGTCAGACACACGGTCTCACTTCGCTGACTATTGATGAAGGTGCGATGTCCGCACTGGCGAACCTTCCTGCACATCATCGCGATCCTTTTGATCGCTTGATTGTCGCGCAAGCGATTCAGCACTCGCTGATCCTGGCGACCCTCGATACGCAACTTTCGGCATATCCGATCCAGATTTTGCCGGTAGTTTAGCAATTGGCCCGCATCTTAATCGTCATGCAGCAACGACTCCAAGATCTCCGAATTCAAGCCGCGCGATTCGGCTTCGCGACCAACCTGTTCCATTACTTGGATGAGTGGCCGCGCGGGACGGACCAGCAGCTCTCGCAGCCGCAGCCGTAACAACAATTGCAGCTTCCGGCGATCCGCTGGCGTGGCGGCGGCGAGGCGTTCTGCTGTTTCGGAATCTACTTCGACTGCAATTGTTGTGGGTGGCATCTTAGGAAGCTCCGCTCATCGCGAATACTATATCGTCCGCAAACCGTCGTTTCTGTATCATACCTTAATCACTCGTGGCAAAGCGAAAGTTGCCTCTCATTCATCCGCCCCCATCGGCGTAGAAAGGTTTACACATATCACAATCTGCCGGTCGGGCCATACTGGGCGGATGCTTGGGGAGTTTATCGGGGCTGGTCTTGGGAGCTGTCCTGGGCCTATTCATCGGCGCTTCGGTTCTCGGCAACCAACCGGTCGGACCGCCCAGCGACGATGGTCAGGGGAACCGGCTCGCAAGATTCAAGTCGGGGGCATTCGAGTCGCGAAGGCGGTGTGGGTCGCTTTTCCCGACAAGCATGTTGATGCTTTCGCCATGTGATCAGCCCGATCATGACGTTTTTGCATCTCTGAGCCGATTTTCGCCCGCGGCATGAGCCTTGCTAATAGCTGAGCGTCTTGGATTCGCACCACATCGCTTGAGGCAGAACATGAGCAGGAACTATCGCACCGCTTTCACGCTCGTTGAATTGCTGGTCGTGATCGCCATCATTGGCATTCTGGTGGCGCTACTATTGCCGGCCGTGCAGGCTGCCCGGGAAGCGGCCCGGCGGACGCAGTGCCAGAACAATCTCAAGCAGTTGGGCCTGGCGTTTCATAACTTTGAATCGACCATGAAGAAGCTGCCCCTCGCTTACACCGACAGGTCGGTCGGCGGAGCAAACAACTGGGTGCCGTTCGTGCTCCCCTATGCTGAGCAGCAGAATCTGGTGCAAGCCTACGATGTGAGCATCGATTGGTGGCGGGCTCCGAACCGAGCATTCGTCGCACAGCCGCTGAAGATCATGCAATGCAATTCGACGCCCATCATGAACCGGATTCAGGACAAGCCCGAGACGACGCCGCCCAACAAGACCGGCGCTTGCGGTGATTATTTCACGCCGGCGGGTGTGCACTTGGACATCAACCTGGCGCTCCCCGCCGCTTCGCAATTTGTGGCGGGGGCGGACCTGCGCGGCGCCGTTTGTTGGTTCTCGGCAACCAATGCCGAAAACCGCCTGGCCGAAATTGTGGATGGCACGTCGAACACGATTCTCGTCGGCGAATGTGCAGGCCGGGAAGATGTGTACCGCGGGCGGGAGAAGTTTCCCGTGAACTACACGAGCGCCCCCAAAGTGCGAGCTCGCGGCGGCGCTTGGGCGACGACCGATAACGCCTACGAAATTGGCCAGCGGAAACCGTGGGATGCCTCGTTCGGCACGATTCCGGGCCAGGTTCGGATCAACAACTCCAACGAATGGGGACATTGCTTCTACAGCTTTCACGCCGGCGGCGCGAACTTTGTTTTTGCGGATGGCTCGGTGCGATTCCTGGCCGAAAGCATCGATCTCTATCTGCTCGCCGCGCAAGTCACCCGCAACGGTGGCGAAGGCAGCGGACCATGACCCGCCTTAAGTACCTGCTCCTCTTCAGTTGTCTAGGTTGGATTGGTTGTAAGGGCGACGGAAAACTGCCGACCTATCCGGTCCGCGGCACAGTCTTTTTTCAGATGCAGCCGCTCGCGGAAGCTCAGCTCGTGCTGCATCCTGCGGTCCCACAACCGGCGGGCACTCCTCAGCCCATTGCCTATTCCAACGCCCAGGGCGAATTCGAATTCACTACCTTTCAGACCAGTGACGGCGC
>JAYTUF010000021.1:0-3158 GCA_043744755.1 Anatilimnocola sp. | reverse complement strand
TTTTTCTTTCGGCGGGGCCCTTCGGCAAGAAATTCGCGGGCAAGGTCGTGCAGCGCGACATCGAGATTCGCGGCGATCAGACGCTGGAGCAACTGCATCAGGCCATCTTTCAGGCGTATGACCGCTCGGACGAGCACCTCTATGAGTTTCAGTTCGGCAAGCGGCCTTTCGATCCCGCGGGCCCTAACATTGGGATTGCGGATTCGTCACCATTTGCCTTGCCCCAGCGAAACGCAACCGCCACTCGCGATGCCCGCACGACCAAGCTGGACGATTTGAAATTGACGCTCCATAAAGCCTTTGGCTACTGGTTTGATTTTGGCGACAACTGGTATCACCAGGTTCAAGTCGAGCGCATCGAGCGGTCGATTCCGACCGTTGACTATCCCCGAATCATCAAGCGAATCGGCAAGTCGCCGCCTCAATACGACAATGATGAAGATGAATAACGTTCCCCAGCAACGTGACGACAGAACAACGTAGTGCTTCGCCGCGGCAGTCAACGTGATTATCGCGCCTTGCGGCCACGCTTTACCTGTTCCAGCTTCCGTTGGCGTTCGCGTCGATCGCTCTTGGACAGCACAGTCGCGCCCACGGGCACCGGCTTCCCCTGGATCGAGGCAAAGGCTGCGCGAAGTTCGTCATAGTGGCGTTTGATTCGCTCCTGGTACAACGGATCGCGCTGGATCATGTCGTTCCAAAATTCGAGCAATTCTGGCGCGTAACTGGTTCGTGGATGGAATGGATCGAGAAACGGATTCGGCATGTCATGATTAACAGCCGTCCAGGTACGATCAGCACCCTTCTTATTCCAGGTGTAACTGATGGTGGCCACTTCTTCCGGGCGAGCGTCAGGCGACGTCATGCGATGCACTTTTACCAACACTCGCTGGCAATGGCATTTCAAATCGGTGCAGAAAAACTCGCCGAAGAGATAGGTCCCATTTGGGATTTGAGATTCGCTTTCCACTTCTTCATCGGAAAACGTAGCCGTTCGTAGCTCGGTCTTGGTCTTGGCGGGAAAGAAACCGAAATAGCTGTGCATGAAAGCTTCCTTTCTTCTGGCTGGCGCTTGCCCAAATTCTCCCTGCCATTGATTAAAACGCAATGCCGCGCAGGAAGCAAGGCGCTCAGCGGTCGCGACGGTTTTCGTCCATGCGCAGCTTCCGAATAGTGCGGCTTGACTTACACTAGGTGTGAGTTTACGCCGCTCCCAATGGGTTGTTCGGAATGTCCACAGTTTTTTCCAACACGCTAACGCCAGCCGTCGCACCATTCTTCGAGCGCGTGCCGCCGCTGCAATCGGGTGATCGATTGACGCGCGATGAGTTTGAGCGCCGATACCACGCCACGCCCAAGAAACCGGTGATCAAAGGCGCGTACTCGCGGTTCTGCAGCAAGGCATTGGGGCGCCTGAGCATCAGGAGTTCGTCGCTCGACTCGCTCAACAGCAGCGATCAGGAAAGCGGATCGAGCAGACCAATCCGACCGCGCTTTACATGCGGCAGCCTCCGTTTATCCCTCTCGATAAAACCCATCGATCTTGATGTCACCTAAGAGCCCCGTCATGACGGATTCGTAGCGGGTGGCGGCGTAGGTGCCGCTGCCGTTCTTGCCGTCGCGAAAGCCCTGGGCCCACGAATCGCAAACCACGGCTTCGGGGCCCCACTTTTTCCAGTCGTTGACGGGGCCTGCCTTCCGGCCGATCACCACGAACTCGTGATCGGCGTGGGCCGTCATTCGGTCGATAGGCCGCACGCCCAAGTCATACAAAAACATGAAGGTCACAATCGAATTCTCGCCGCAATTGCCGCAGCCGTTCTTCGTCGCTTTGGCAGCGATGATGCGATAGAGATCGATCGTCGTCGTCGCTGGGTTGGAGGCTTTCGCGGCATCGATCGCGAGGTCGCTCTCCGGGCGGACGACTTCGTACAAGCACACGTCGGCGGAATTCTTGTGGCTATCGGCTAACGCTTGATAGCGAGCCTTCTCGGCAGGATCGGTGGCCTCGCGGGCCTTGCGCAAATTGAACTCATACGATTGCGTCTTGGTGAGCGGCGTATAGAGATCCCAGTTGGCACCCTTAATGCCATTATGAGTCAGTGCATAATTGACGGCCTGCATGGAGTAGCCCAGATTCTGTTCGATCTTCGTCGGTTTCCGTTTGACGACGGTCTTCAGAAAATCGGAAGCTTCCTGTTCCTGTGCTGAATTGGGTGGATTTTCGGGCAGCACGTGGAAGCGGACGACGGTGTACGCATATTCCCAGCGTTCCATTTCGACGGGAAACTTTAAGTTCGCCTGACGTTCATCCCAAAACAATTCCCGGTTCACGGACCCCAGCGCGTGCAAACCCTTGCACATTTCCGACATATTGAGAATGCGGAAGTTGTTGTAGGCCGTTGCCCAGTCGCTTTTCTTCACGGCACCTTCAAAGGCGGTTCGCGTCGCACTCATGGCCAGCCTGCTCTCATTGGAGGGTTTCTGAACAGCGGGCGCTCGTTCGCTGAGCGCAGGACCGACGAGAATCCCGAGCAAGCGCTGATCTGGCCGGGCGATGACACGATTATCGTGACGCCGGCCGAACGGTTGCGTTAATTCCGTGGAAGAGGGCGAAGTTACGCCAGCAGTTCGCGGATAACCTTGCCTTGGCTGAGGGCCATCGGACGGCCGATGGGAGTTTCGAGTTCTTGCTTGAAGTCGATGCCGAAGGCCTGCAGGATCGTGGCGTGGATGTCTTCGACCTGACGCGGATCGTGGACATCTTGCAGGCGATTCTTGTCGTCCAGCTTGGGCTGCGCCGCTGTTTCGCCAATCACGCGGCCGCCGGCGATGCCGCCGCCGGCGAGGGCCATGCTAAAGCCGTGGGGCCAATGATCGCGGCCGCCGAGACCGTTCATCTTGGGCGTGCGGCCGAACTCGCCGGCCCAGAGGATCATGGTGCGATCAAGCAGCTTTCGTTCGCGCAGATGCTTGATGAGCGAAGCGAAGGCCGGATCGAGCGTGGTGTTGAGCTGTTTGCAAAACTCGTGATTGTTGGCGTGCGAATCCCAGCTTTCGAGCCGAATCTCGACGCAGCGGACACCCACGCCCACCAGTTGCAACGCCGCGAGGCAGCAGCGGCCGAACTGCGTGTCGCCGAATTCTTTACGGAGGGC
>JAYTUF010000020.1:0-12391 GCA_043744755.1 Anatilimnocola sp. | reverse complement strand
GGATAAACCCCGACGCTCCGACTACGAGCGTCGGGGTTTATCCCCGACGTCCCCCGATCTTCCATCCACGCGACGCAATCTTCTTCATCGCATTCGATGCCGCCATCTCCACGGGATCGAAAATGGCCTCGCCCTGCTTCATGCGATCAGATTTGCAATGGTCTGCATTCGCTCAGCGACTTCTATGGGTTGGTCGCGGAGCGGATTGAGATTCAATTGTTGGAAGATCGTTGTCCGCTGGGCTTCGCGCCCTTTGCGCAGCGCGTTCGCAGAATGGTCTAGTTCGTTGGCGACTCGTCCGAACCAGATGGTTCAGGCTACGTTGCCACTCCTCCGTTACTTCTGCTCTGCCGCCAGGGCATCGCGCAGTTGGCTGATTAAGTAGCCGGCTTCGTAGTGTACTTGGTCGTCCTTGGTAATGTGGC
Source organism: Anatilimnocola sp. (assembly GCA_043744755.1). GTDB lineage: Bacteria > Planctomycetota > Planctomycetia > Pirellulales > Pirellulaceae > Anatilimnocola. The sequence continues at coordinate 11,966 of JAYTUF010000020.1, read as the reverse complement.
GGACGCGAGTCAACGCCGGTTCGGCGAGGCGGCCGAGTTTGCGGATGTTGTCAGGGAGCAGGTAGTTGGCGGCAGTTTCCGTTTCGCGGGCTGTTTGATAGGCGAGGGTGCGGGCGGCGGCACTTTCGGCCACCAGCTTAGTGATGGACGCCTCTTGTTCTGGCGTCATCAGATCCAGGCGGCCGACGAGAACGCGAATGGTCTCTGCCGGTTTCGGCTCGACCGTGAGCGGCAGCAGTTCTTCCGTCAGTGATTGCGGGACGAAGTAGAGCAAGCGGGTCCCTTGTTCACTGAACCAGGACGAACGCCAGGTGTTGACCATCGCTTCGGCTTCTTTGCGATAGAGACCGGTGCTTGTGAGCGCTTCGGTCAGGTCGGCAGCCAAGTGGTTAACATCGGAAACTTCGGCCGGAAGTTTGATATTGCGATTGCCGGCGGCGGCAACGCCATCGAAGGAGGCGTAGCGAATCGCTTCCCCATTCACGTCCAGCAACATCATCCACACGATGGCTTCCGGGCCGTTGTTCTCCACATGAGCTAGGCCATCGCCGAGGGCGGTGACTTTGATCGGCAACTTGAAATCGCCGAGGCCACGATAGAACAGGAATTTCTCGAAGTGATCGTCGCTGGCAATGGTTTCCTCTGCCGATGCAGCCCGTTTCTTGTGGAAATGGACGAGCGCGGAATCGGTCTGCCGGGCATACTTGTAGTGATTGTTGTAATCGGTGTGTGGCGGCAAGGCCTCGACAATCCGGCGCTGCATTTCTTTCGCCAGCCGCTCGTCACCAACTTGGGGCAGCAATGAGGATTCAGGAAGCAAGCGGATCGTGCCCCAATCGAGAGACGAGTTGGCTTTTGGTTCCGGTTTGCCGGCTTGAAACGGTGGCGAAACGGAAGCGACTGGCGGATAGAACTCAGTCAACAGTCCTTTGGGAAAGTCGACGCGCACGCGGACATCGCGCGGCTTGTCAGTGTAAAAATACGTCACCGGCGTTTCCATGCGCACCAACGCCCCATAGCTGGATTTCGAAAGCCATAACCCACCCTGGGAGCGGTTGTTCACGAAGTGTGGCAGGTCGTCATCGAACAGCGGGCGGAATTCCAATCGGCCGCCATCGGAGCCGGAGTAACTGGTGAACGTGCCCCATTCGTGTACGATCAGCGGATCATTGCCGGCGTCCGCCTTGGCGAGAGTGTCCGCCTTCCGCGGCACGATTCGTTCGGCGGCGATGCTCAATGACCAGACCATCACGCCCAACAGCAACACGATAATTCCACCACCGAGCCAGCGTTTCATTTCTCTACTCCTTGTTTGGAACAGCATCTCGCCGCGACCGACTCGCGAACTGCGTCTGACAACAAGTAGACTGAAGCGGCCATGTTAATAGCTGACGGCCTTAAATTTCCGTTCCTCTTAGCCACCGGCTTCAGCCGGTGGAAAGCATGCACAAAAGTTCTCGGCTTTAGCCATCTTGTAACACGCGTTGGCCGCTCACATCAGCGGAGGGTCTGATGGCTAAAGCCGGATTCAAGGCTTATTGCTTCCACCGGCTGAAGCCGGTGGCTAACAAGGGAACTACTTCATTCCGTTAAGCCGTCACTGATTTCCCAGTAGTAACTTCCGCCCTTCATTCGTCTTCTAATACAGGCGCAAGCAACAAACATCGCCGCCGTTACGAGGATTCCTGCGACATGACCGATGGCGACTTGGTCCGCCAGACGCTGGCCGGCCGCTGGGCAGCTTATGCCGAGTTGGCGGAGCGGTGGTCCGCGCGGCTATTGGCTGTCTGCCGGTCGCACGTCGGCTACGGCGGTTACGCGGAGGATCTGGCCCAGGAGTCGCTCGTCCGCGCCATGCAGGCGCTCTCGACACTGAACGATCCCGAAAAATTTGGGCCGTGGCTCCGGGGCATCGCCGTGCGGGCTTGTCTCGATTGGCGGAAAGCGAAGCAAACGTCGCAGCGGTCGTTTTCGTCGCTCGATTCGGCCGCGGGGCCGTTCGATCCCGCGGGCAATGGCGAATCGGTGGAAGCGGCAGCCGAGCGGCAAGAAGACTGTGAGCGGTTGCGGGCGGCCGTCGCGGAGCTGCCGGAAGCGTACCGCGAAACATTGCTGCTGTATTACTGCGAGCGCGTGACCTATCAAGATTTGGCGGAACTGCTGGGCCTCTCGCGGGCGACCATCAACTTGCGCTTGACCAAAGCCCGCGCAATGTTGCGCGAACGACTCGGTCCGGTTGAGAAATGATGAGTGACATGCTGAACTGTGCGGAATTTCAAAATCAATTGCAAACCTGGCTCGACGGCTCGGCCGATGAAGCCGCGTCGGCGGCGCTGGAATCGCATCTGAACGAATGCGCGCCTTGCCAAGCGCTTTTGGAGCCGGCTCGGCAGGAAGATCAACAACTGCGCGTCGCATTGGCCGAACCACAGGCCGCGGCGCGAGTGGCGCAGCGGGCGATCGACCGTATGCCTCTTCAAAGCACTGGCCAGGTTGCCGCCGCGCCGCGAACCAATTGGTCAATGTGGCTGCTCCCCTTGATTTCGATCGCCACCGGGTTCTTGCTGGCGATGGTCATCTTGCCGCTAATGACAACAGACGAAATGAAGCCGCCGATCGCGAAGGTTCCGGATGTCGTGCCTGCTCCGGTGAAACCGCCTGTCGCGCATCTTGTCGCCTCCACGGGGCGGGTCGAACGCTTTGATGATGCCCGCCAAGAATGGGTCTCCATCGATCAAGTCAAAATGTTCGCCTGCCCAACGGACAGTCGCGTACGGACCATGCCCGATGTCCGCTGCGAACTGCAAACCGCCAATGGCTGTGTGATTCGCATGAATGACCGCACGGAAGTCACGCTCCGCGGGTCCAGTTCCGTGGAACTCACGCAGGGACAGGTCTGGTGCCGCTCACCGCGCGAAGCCTCCTTGGAAGTGCGGGTTGCTTCGGCCCCGAAGTCCGGTGAGGCAAAACAGCCGACATCATCTCAGCCAACATTGTGGTGCGTCGGCAATTCCTGCTTGATGACCGGCATCGAAGAAGCAGGCCGCGTGCAGGTGGTGAATGCCTCGGGCGAAATCAATCTGCGGACCGCGGCCGGCGAAGAGCGTCTCGAACCAGGACAGATGGCAGAGATTTCCAACGGCCAGGTGAGCAAGCCCGGCAAACACTTTGATCCAATATTGGCCACCGGGTGGATGCAGCCGCTGCTGGTCACACGCGGCGGCGACAATGCCGAACTGCAAGAGCGGGTCGATATACTGCTCGCTGAAATCGGCCGCTCCAAAGCGGCGACGCTGTACGAGCATGAAATCCGTTCCCTGGGTGAACACGCGGTGCTCCCCTTAGTCCGCTTCATTCAATCTCCGCTCGCCGCCAACGACGAAATGCGTCGCTTGTACGCAATGCGCATTACGTCCGACTTGGCCCCCGTTTGGCTGATCCCCGACCTGATCGACCTCCTCGCCGACCGCGACGGTCGCGTGCGTCAGATGTCCGCGGCCACGCTCCACCGCCTCACCGCCCTCGACATGAGTCAGCCGCCCGCATCCTGGCGGGAAGAACCCAATGAACAACAAGCGACCGCCCTAGCCGACTGGCGAACCTGGTGGGCAGCCCACCGCGATCAGTTCCCCAAGCACCAACTGCGAATCACGCGCGAGTGACGCCAGCCGCGGGGTTCGCTGTCCAACGAAAATAGCTGGATCGGCTCACGCGTAAGCACTGGCACTGCCTGCAGGGTCCGATCAGGGCGCTGAATTGGCAATGATTCCCCCTTTGCCTGACACGCAAGTGCTGATAAGATACGGGACTTCCGACAATTCAACCGCACAGTTGCACTGCATTTTTGACCAAGCGGGCAGATCGAGGGCGGGTAATATCATGCCAAAGATGAAGACTCACAAAGGAACCAAGAAGCGGTTCCGCGTGACAGCTACGGGAAAGTTCATGCACCGCGCTGCGGGGACGAGCCATCTCGCCTCGCGGATGTCGAAGAAGCGGCGCCGCAAGTTGCGGGGCACGCGGGTGCTGCACGACTCCGTCCATCACCAGATTGCCCGGGCGCTCGGTCACTATAGCCTGTAAGGTTGTTGATCGCCGCCGTTTGAGATTGAAGAGTTTGCCAGTCAGTGCGCGGGCAGTCAACGCTCGGATTTTCGTCCCGAGGGCCTTGTCGTGCGGCTAAACTAGGATCGCCTTTCCATGCGTACCACCAAAGGTCACGCCCGTAACAAAGCCAAGAAGCGACTGTTCAAACGGGCCAAGGGTTATTTCAGCGGCCGGCGGAAGCTGCTCCGCACCGTCAAGGAGACGCTGCTCCGCGCCGGCGTCTATGCCCACCGCGATCGCCGCAACCGCAAGCGTGAGTTCCGCAAGCTGTGGATCATCCGCCTCAGCGCCGCGGTGGCCGAACGAGGGCTGCGGTATAGCCAGTTCATCTATGGCTTGAAGAAGGCCAACATCGCGCTGGACCGCAAGAGCCTGTCCGAAATCGCGATCTGCGATCCACCCGCGTTCGATGCGGTTTTCGCCGAAGTGAAATCAGCTTTGGCTTAACGCGGCTCAAGGCTCACCACCGGTTGCCCCCTTGGCTGTGGATCTGCATGTAGGTCATGTAGTTCGAAAAGGCCAGCGAGCCAAACAGCAACGCCGTGAACCAACCGCTCCGCCCCATCATCGTGAGCGAGAGGATTGCGACGCCGATGCCCACCGCGATGCTTAACTGCAAGCCTCGCACCATGCCGCCGTGCGGATCGCGCATCGTAAACAACTGCATGGCGATCTGCCCGCCATCCAAGGGAAACACGGGCAACAGGTTCATGAATGCCCACCAGATGTTGATTTGAATCAACACATCGAGCATCAGCGCCAGTTCGGCATTGATCCTGGGACCCTCGATCACGTCAAACGACGGGATGGGGTTGTAACGCCAGGATTGCGCGACCTCGCCCCCCATTCCTTTCACAAACACAATCGCCAGTCCCGCCAGGATGAACTGGGCGACCGGACCGGCGAGCGAGATATAAATCTGCTCCTTTGGCGTGCGTCGTTCGCCGCGCGGATGGTAGTGCGTCGAGTACGGATTGGTCGAGCCTTCGATGGCCAGACCGCCCATGCCGTAGAGGACAATGTGGGCCTCGCGACCGAACCGCCGGATCATCAGTGCGTGGCCCAGCTCGTGAATCAAGATCGAGACGAAGAAGACCAGAACCACGATGACCATCTGCTTGGGGTCTTGCACGCCACCCATCAGCAGGCTCATTAACCAGAAGAGCGGATGCACGCGGACCGGAAAGCCCAGTACCGAGAAACTCAAGTCCCAAGGGGTCCGCTGCGGTTCAAGCAAAAACACGGTGCGCTGGTCTCCTGACCGGATAGTGCCGTTGAAACAGACCTCAGGGTCTGTCGATTCGACTGCATTATATTCCTAGCAGACTTGTATAGCACATCGTCAACGAGAACTGGCCCCACTCTCCCAGTCGAAATCTGTCTCAAGCGGATACAGCGGTCGGCGGCGGTGGTGGTACTCAAACTGAGCTAAGTCCGCCGATGTGCAGCCGGGTGTGTTGACTTTGATGAAGCTGCGGCAGGCTTCTTTGTAGGCTGCGAGCGGGGCATTCACTCCCTTGGCGACCAGCAACTTGAATTTCGCCGGTTCGATGCCGAAGGTGGTAATCTGCTTCAAACTGAACGGCGGCACGCGGCGGGTGGTGAGCATCACGGTCAGGCCCCGCTCGGTCAGCACGACGGCAGTCTGGCCTTGATCCATCTTGCTGAAGCCGCCGTGCCTGGCCTGCGTTTCTTCAAACTTGCCATTATGGATTCCCAGCACATCGACCTCGTCAACGAGCGGCGGGCCATGCAGCGCATCGGTGCGACCACCCATCTCTACCCGCAGCTTACCGCCCGCTCCTGCGGCCACACATTGCTGCACGGCGGCCGGATCGAACAAGCAAACGAATGCCTCGCCGCTGCCCCGGGCGGAAATCGCGTGCGCCAGCAGGGTGCCATCGCCGGGCGAGCCGCCGCCGACGTTGTCGCCCATGTCGAGCAGGCAAACGGGACCGGGCAAGTGCGCCGCTTGATCGAGGGCCTGTTCAATGCCGATGAGCTTCCCTTCAAAATCCTGCCGATGTTGCCACAAGTAATGAGCAAGCTGATTGGCCAGTTGCTGAGCCAGTTCGGGTTGGTTGTTGGTGACGACAATCACCGATGATCCCATTTCGGCGACATCCGCATAAGGAAAGCCGAGCATGATGCTGTTGGTCAGCACCTGTTCGTCGTTCAGTTGCTCGTCGGCAAACTTATAGAACGAATGGCAAGGCTCATCATGCGTGCATTGCCGCTCGATGTTGATGGCGATGGGCGGGAAGGCCGCGGCCATCGTCGGTTGGAGTTCTCCCTTGACCGTGCGAACGATCAAGCGGGCGGCATCGATGCCTCGCGCGCGTTGATCGAGGTGTGGGTTAGTGCGATACGAAATCAGCGCATTGCAGGCCGCTACCATCGCGGGCGAAAGATTGCCATGCGGATCGAGCGTGCCGATGATGGGCAGGTCCGGGCCCGCGCGGCGGCGGAGTTCGCCCAGCCAGTGACCATCAAAATCGGGCCAAGGCTCGCTGACGGTCGCTCCATGCGGCGCGACGAGCAGACCATCGAGAGGTCCCGCCGCATCATAGGCGGCCAACATCCGCCGCAGCAGTTCTTCCGCCGCCGATCGTTCGATGCAGGCAAACGGAAAAGCCCGCGCCGCAAAGATGGGCACCGCGGTGACGCTTAATTCGTCAATCGCATGGAACATGCCGCCCACTTCGTGCTGCGTCCCCGCCAGCCGCTCGCGGACGGCTTCGCCCTCGACGAGCAGATCTTGCTCGAAGTGCAGCAACGTCGTCGGCTGCGCGATGAAGGTGTTCGATTCCTGCAGCAGCGCAATGATTCCAATCCGCATGGCGATCTCCTGTGCCGCTGATTCTATCGGCCCCACAGCATGAGCGAAACCGTTACTCCCGCCCAACGGTTTGTCGAACATAGGCAGCCAACAGAATGGTTGCTAGCAGGCCGGCGGGTTCGCCTTTTGAAAAAGCGGCCAGGTCGTTAGAATCGGCCGCTGTCAATTCAGCCGAAGAAGCGTCTGCCGTCACGGATCGGGGCAGGGCACTTTCATAGACTCAGGATGCTGCATGAACGCGGAACGGAATCCGCTCGGGGAGAGTTCGCTCCTCTCGCGCCCCCTGGAACTGCTCACCGCCACGGCCCTCCGTGCGCCGGCCTGGGTTGTCGCCGCCGCGGTGGGGCTGACGCTGATTGCGATTTTGATCACGGGCAACGGACTGGAGTTCAAGACCAGCCGGCTCGATCTGCTCAATGCTAAGAGCGCTTATAACCAGCGCTGGCTCGCCTATTTGGATGAGTTCGGCGACCGCGACGATGCGGTTCTCGTCGTGCAAAGCGCCGATCCGGCGCGGTTACGGAAAGTGATCGATGACCTGGGCGAGCAATTGCGAGGCCGCGGCAAGTTGTTTCAGTCGGTCATGGATCGGACTGATCTGTCTGCCCTGCGTGGCAAGGCGTTGCACTATCTGAGTGATGGCGAACTGCAGCAGTTGGAAACGCAAACCGCGCAGGCTCGAAATATGTTTCCGAAAGATGCGTACGCCGATCCTGGCTTGCAACTCGCCCACTTAAACGACACGCTCGAAAAAGTGCGCGCCGCTTCGCCCGAAGCGCAGCAGCAGTTGCAGCAGCGTTACGCCGCGGTCGCCACCTCGCTGCAAGGCATGTTGAATCCGCAGCATTTGCATTCCAATCAGCCAATGGATTGGTCGCCGCTGAAAGAAACGCTGGGCTCGAAGTATCTGCTGAGCGAAGAGGGGCACATCGGGTTTGTGCTCTGCAAACTGAAGATCGACGAAACCGAACTGGCTCGCGGCAAGCAAGCGATCACGACCCTGCGGCAGATGATTGACGATACACGGCGGCGGCATCCGGAGGCCTGGATCGGACTGACGGGCATGCCCATCATCGAATTCGACGAAATGCAATCCAGCCAAGGTGACATGCTCTGGACGGGCCTGCTGAGTATGGCCCTCGTCGCGATTCTGTTCGTCGCCGGCTACGGCGGGTTGCGGCATGCGTTGCTCGCCTGCATTGTGCTGCAATTCGGCATGGCCTGGTCGTTTGGATTCGTCACGCTGGTGATTGGTCATCTGAATATTCTCAGCTCGGCGTTCGGCGTGGTGGTAATCGGCCAGGGAATCGACTTCAGCATTCACTATGTAGCCAACTATTTGAAGTTGCGGCGGCTGGGACATCGGACGGCTGAAGCCCTGACGATGACCGCCCGCGATGTGGGTCCCGGCGTGCTCACCGGCGCGATCTCGACCGCCGCTGCGTTCTTCGCCGCGGGCTTTACCGAGTTCACGGGCATCGCGGAACTTGGCATCATCGGCGGCGCGGGGATCTTGCTTTGCGTGTTGGCAACGGCCGTTGTGTTGCCGCCGCTGATTTATCTGTTCGATCAAGGCCGGGAGAGCCTGCCGCTGCCGGTCATGCTCCCTGCCGCCCGCTGGATTCGGCCGCTGACGCGCAGCCCAGCAATCACGATTGCGTGTACGCTCGTGTTGACACTGGTCCTCGCCGGCGGCGTGGGCTGGGTGCGCTACGATCATAACCTGCTCAATTTGCAGCCTGCTCATTTGGAAAGTTCCGAGATCGAGCGCGAATTGTTCAGCCAACTCGACGACAGTGTGTGGTTCGCCGTTTCGATGTGCGATACTAAGGAAGAGCTCCTGCGGCGGAAGGCCCAGTTCGAGAAATTGCCTCACGTCGCCAAGACGGAAGAGATCGGCTCGCTGCTGCCCAAGTCTTCGTTCCAGCGGCAGCGGCAGATTGCGGAGATTCACGACTCGCTGTCCGATCTGCCGCAACAACCAGTGCCAGTCAGATTGGACACGGCGCGGCTCGAGCGCGAGGTGGCGCGGGCTCATCAACTGCTCGAGCGCGACTCTTCGTATGAAACGCCGCTGCAGCAACAGTTTCAGTCGATTGCCCAACAATTGGGTTTTCAAAGCCATGAGCAACTCGCCGCGAGGCTCTCGCAAACGTCATCGAAAATGGCCGCCGCCGCACTTAGGCCACTGCGCGAACTGCGTGACCTCAGCGATCCCGCGCCGCCGACGCTCAGCGATCTGCCAAAGCAACTGACGGACCGTTACATCGGCAAGCAGGGACGTTATTTGATCAAAGTCTATGCCAAAGGAAACATCTGGGATCTGGATCGACTGGGCCAATTCGTGCGGGAAGTGGAGACCGTCGATCCGCGCGTCTCGGGTCATCCCGTGCAGACATTTTATGCGTCACAGCACATGCAGCAGAGCTATATCAACTCTGGCTGCTATGCGGTGCTCGCGGTGTTCCTGCTCTTGCTGCTGGACTTCCGCAATTTGTGGCACACGCTGCTGGCGATGACGCCGCTCTGTCTGGGCTGCGTGCAGATGTGTGGGCTGATCGGTTGGCTGGGCATTCCCTTCAACCCCGCGAACATGATCGGCCTGCCGCTGATCATGGGCATTGGCGTCGATGAAGGAGCCCACCTGATCCACGAGATGCGCCGTCAACGGGGGAAGTTCCGCCTGGGAGACTCCACCGCCATCGCCGTGATTCTGACATCCGTCACCACGATGGCCGGCTTCGGCACGCTGATTCTCTGCCGCCATCAGGGCCTGCGGAGCATGGGGCAATTGCTAACGCTCGGCGTCGGTCTGTGCCTCGCATGTACGTTGCTGTTCCTGCCCGCGATGCTCACGGTGATGACGCGCGGTCGCAAGCAAGTGCGGGAAGGGGAAGAGGATGCGGAAGAAGGCTCAATGACGATCGAGAGCGAACCGCCAATCACGGAAGTCTCGCCTATTCCCTTGCAAGTTTCTTACTACCGGATGGAAGTCCCCTCGCCAGCGCCGGTCGAATCAATTGAGAAAGCGATCTCGCTGAAGACCTTGCACCGCGAGTTGACTGCCTCGCGAAATGTGGAGCTGACAATTCAGCCCCAGGAAACGACGATTCGAATCGACCCAGCCGATGCCGAGTTCTCGCCGCTGCTGTTCGGGCCGGTCACAAGCCTGATCCCGCGTCGCCGCTCATTGCCCCGCCGCTCGATATATGCCGGCACTGACCATCTCGAAGCCACGTCAGCCGAAAACGGCCCTGTGGAACCTGCGTCCGATCAAGTAAACTGAGTTCATCCAGCAAAAGCAAAACAATCATGCCAAACATGCAAGCGTGGGATTGGGCACTGCTGGTGATTGGGGCCTACATTGCCGTGTTCGGCTTGGTTCGCCTGATGCGCCAGCACCGGGACCGCGTGCTGCAGCAGTTGACTGACCAGGCCACGGCGGAGCAGCAACGATTGAAAGTAGCCAAACAGTTGGAGAAGCATCGACAAGCGAAGGGTACAAAGGCGAAGGCTGCATAACATGGTACTCATCTCGCTCCGCGAGATGAGTCCTCACGCGGAGCGTGAGGAGTACAATAAAGACAAGTGAACCGCATGACCAAGCGACTTTATATCGAAACCGTCGGCTGCCAGATGAATGTGCTGGACAGCGAGATGGTCGTCGCTAGCCTGCGGCGGCGCGGTTTCGAATTGAGTCGCGATCTCGAGTCCGCCGATGTACTGCTGTTCAACACCTGCAGCGTGCGCGAACAGGCCGAGAACAAGACCTACAGTGCCCTCGGCCGGCTGCGGTCATTCAAGCTGAAGAACCCCGACAAGATCATCGGCGTGATGGGCTGCATGGCCCAGAAAGATCAGAAGCTGGTCTTCGATCGCGCCCCGTTTGTCGATCTGGTCGTGGGTCCCGGGCAACTGGCGAAAATTCCCGATTTGCTGGAAGAGATCGCCGCCGGCAAAGGCAAACAGATGGCCGTGGGACTGAACCGCACGGCCGGTTCCGTCGATGACATCCGCCGCAGTCACGAAACTTTTGATCCATTGCGTGATCCCTCGATGCGGCCGACGCCGTTTCAAGCGTATCTCCGCATTCAAATCGGCTGCGACAAATTTTGCACCTACTGCGTCGTGCCCAACACCCGCGGACCGGAACAAGGCCGGCCGCCGCAGCAGATCATTGAAGAAGCGAAGCTGCTCGCGGATCAAGGTTGCCTGGAGATTATCCTGCTGGGACAGACAGTGAATAGCTACAAGTATCGCGACGGCGGCAAAACGACACGGCTCAGCGATCTGCTCGCTCAATTGCATGAAATTGACGGCATCAAACGGCTGAAATTCGTCACGAACTATCCCAAAGATATGACCGACGACTTGCTGCAGGCCGTCCGCGACTTGCCCAAGTGCGCCCGCTATCTGCATGTGCCCGCCCAGAGTGGCAGCAACATTGTGCTGAAAAAGATGAAGCGGGGCTATACGGTCGAAGAGTATCGCGAAGTGTTCTGGCGGATCAAGGCCACGCTGCCCGATGTGGCCGTCACTAGCGATTTCATCGTCGGCTTCAGCGGCGAGACTGACCAGGACTTTCGGCTGACGTATGATCTGGTCGCCGAATGCCGCTTCAAGAACAGCTTCATTTTCAAATACAGCGAACGCCCCGGCACTAAGGCGGCCGACTTGCTGCCCGATGACGTGCCGCACGACGTCAAACAATGGCGAAACAACGAACTGCTCGAACTGACGAACCGTCTCAGTGAAGAAGAGAACCAGCAGTTGCTCGGGCGGCGAGTGGAAGTGCTGGTGGAAGGCCCCAGCGAACACACCAAGTGGGAGCAAGCGGAGCATCCAGAGATTCAAAGCGACGTGCAACAACTGGTCGGCCGCACGCCGTGCGACCGGATCGTGGTCTTCGATGGCAACACGCGGCTCATCGGCCAGCTTGTGCCGCTGATGATCTACGAGATTGCCCCGCACACGCTGTTCGGCGCGGTGGTGACGGAGCATATCAGCTCGTCGCCGCTGG
>JAYTUF010000019.1:0-12413 GCA_043744755.1 Anatilimnocola sp. | reverse complement strand
CTCGTCGCTGGATGCCCTCCTGGTTATCAACTGGCTGAACACGCGCTCGAGTGGGAGCGGAGCTTCCAGCGCAGGCGAGGCGGTCAATGCCGACTCTGTCTTCGCGGAACTCGGGGATGAAGCCGGCGCGGCCGATCAGATGTTGGCCCTGCTCGCCGGGAGTGTAAACGACGGTCGAAAAGTGCAGCGCTCGATGGGGCCGATGGTCAGTCGAAAAGTGTAGCGCCAGCCCTGCTCGGGAGACTTCGTAAGGCAACGCTCCCGCGTCTGAAGAAGGCATAGCGTTGTTCATTGGATTCCGGCGTCGGCGTGTGGTCCGGGCGATTGGTCATGGCGACGCGATCGGTCGCCCTTCAACAGGCGGTTGACGGCCTGGGGATGATTGAGCGCGGGCCATTGCTCGCGACCAACGTTTTGTAGGTGCCCGTGCGCGGGTTGGTGGCGCGGACTCTGCGCGCTCGGGCGCAGCCGCTATAATGTGTCGCGCACCTTCCGGTCACTCTCCCTTCCGAGGAATCGCTGCCATGAGTCGTTCAAAATCTCGCGTTTCGCGTCGCAAGTTTCTGGCGTCGACGGCTGCCATTGCCGCGGTGACTGCCGCGCCGGCGGTCTGGACCCAGGCCAAGACGCTCAAGCCGCTGGTTGTTGGCGAAGGGGAACATCAATACGAAGTGCAGCACGAGTGGCCGCAGTTGCCTGAGAAATATTCCTGGCAGACGACGCACAACGTGGCCGTCGATCAGGCCGGCAACCTGTATGTCATTCACGAAGGTCGCGAGAATTTGAAGGACCATCCTTCGATCTTTGTCTTCGACCCGAAAGGCAAGTTCATCCGCGCGTTCGGTGAGCAGTTTCAAGGGGGCGGGCATGGCATTGAAATTCGGCAAGAAGGAAGCGAAGAGTTTCTGTATGTTTGTGCGTATCAGGCTCTCAAGACCTTTGCGAAGTTGACGCTCAAAGGTGAGAAAGTCTGGCAGAAGTTTGCCCCGATGGAGTCAGGTGTTTATGCCGCGGAAGAAGACACGAAGCCTGCAAAAGTTTGGGGCCGCGACCGCTTTCTGCCGACGAACTTTGCGTTTCTCGAGGATGGCGGCTTTTATCTGATCGATGGTTATGGTGCCTACTATGCCCATCGCTTCGATAAAGACGGCAAGTGGCTATCGTGCTTCGGCGGCGTCGGCACGGGAGAAGGAAAATTCAATCTGCCGCACGGCATCTGGGTCGATAACCGCGCGGGCCGCACCCCCTCGATTGTGATCGCCGACCGACAAAATAACACGCTGCAATATTTTACGATGGATGGCAAATACATTGAGACGCTGAAGGGCTACGGCTTGCCCGCGAATGCCGAAACGTGGAAGAACCTGCTCGTCATTCCCGAACTGCATGCCCGCGTCACGTTGCTCAACGAGAAGAACGAAGTGGTCGCCCGCCTGGGGGACGACGTCGCCCGCGTCACCGGCAAGGACGGCGGCCAAATCCGCGGCGACAAATCCAAGTGGCAAGCCGGCCGCTTCGTCCACCCCCACGACGCCTGCTTCGCCGCCGACGGCAGCATCTTCGTCGCCGAGTGGGTTGGCACGGGACGCGTATCGAAGTTGAAAAAGATGAGTTAGGCGTTCGGCGTTCGGCGCGGGTCTCCGACCCCGCCGAAACGGCCGACCGCAGGTCTCCCCTCCCCTGCCCAGCGGTCCGCATTCAAAACTGCAGTTTGCTCAAGAGGACTTCGGATTTCTCTTGGCCATCGCTTACGTACCAACGCGCCGACGAGAATCTCCAATCCATTGCCCGGATTACCAAGCCCTTCCGACATGGATTTTCATGCAGGTAATCCAACTTCTGACGCCAAAACCCCTCGGATAAAATGCCTTCCGGATGTCGATTGGCTTGCCAGAATCGGCGCTCCCGGTCGCCGCCGGCCTGGCTTGCAAAAACCTGATTGAAGCAAGCCGGCATATGCTGAGCAGAGTAATCCAGTAATTGGCGCCCGGTGAACTTGCGGAAATCGGTTAGAGTTCGCTGCAAGGAATCCACGTCCCAGTTCGCGTCGAACACAATTGCATGCATGTGAGTTGGCATGATGACAAACGCATTAATCCTCAGGCCCTTGCGTTCATGACAGAAATTCAAGCTGTCCGTGACAATTCGACAAGCGGCTTCCGACACAAACACCGGTAGCCATTCAACGATGGTAAATGTCACGTAGTACGCGCCGACATCGGAGACAAAGCGGTAACGCTCCATAGTGACCTCGGCCGATGGATGGCTTGGCAGCGGGGCAACTTGCAAATCTTAGTTGAGCGGTGCGCCGAGAGGGAGACCTTCGGTCGGGCGTTTCGGCGGGGTCGGAGACCCGCGCCAAACGCTGGGGTCGGAGACCCGCGCCAAACGCTGGGGTCGGAGACCCGCGCCAAACGCTGGGGTCGGAGACCCGCGCCGAACGCTGCGCGTCCGTTATGATCTATCCGCGTCATGCGTCGCAGCGGATTGCTTCTTCTTCGGCAAAAACGGATACACCCATTGCCCGAAATAACTTTCGGGCACGTCGTTGCTATGCACGCCGTAGTACGCGGGCCAGCGGTCGCCGGGTAAGTGAAACGTGCCAAACAGCATGTCGAGCAGCGGCAGGTGGATGGCGTAGTTCTTGTCGATGGCTTCGCGCTCGGAGCCATGGTGCCAGTGGTGGAACTGCGGCGTGGCGAACAGGTACCGGAGCGGGCCGAACGTGAACCGCAGGTTGGCATGAATGAACACGGAATAGACGGCCACAAAAATGATATACGCAATCAGCGGCCCTTGATCGAAGCCGAGCACATACGACGGCACATAGATCAAGCTGCGGGTGACGGCCAGATCGACCAGATGCAAGCGGTTGCCAGCCATCCAGTCCATCACGTCCACCGAGTGATGCACGGCGTGAAACTTCCACAGCCAGGGAATTTCGTGAAACATCCGGTGGACCCAGTACTGCACCAGATCGGCGAGGAACATGATTTCCAGAAACTGCAACCAAGTTGGCTGCGAGCGGACCCAGTCCTGCACCGTGGGATTCACCGCCCAGCCAAACAGCACGAGCGCGGGTTGCAACGTGAGAAACGCGGTGAGTTGGACGAGCAGAGCGCTCACAAAAAAATACGTCAGGTCAATTGCCCAACCGCGGCGAAACACATCCTGCTGCAGGCGGCCGAAAAGTTTTTCGAGCGGAATGAAGACCAGCGAATAGACTACGAGCACCAGCAGGCCGTAGTCCAGCCCCAGATAGACATCCTTCTTATCCCAGTCGCCATCAATGGGCACCTGCGAACCGCCGAGCAGCGCGGAAACCAGCACCAGGCAAATGCCGAGCATTCCCAGCCAACGATTGTGTTTCAGCACGACGCTGAGCACTCCCAGCCCAAACGAAGTGACAAGCACCAAATGAATCAGGCCGCGAATGACCGCCAGCGGATAGTGTTCGCGCGCATCGGGGATGGTTAGATAATCGGGGAAATGCAAACAAAGCACCGCGCCGAGGCCGATGGCGCCGAGCGCGACGGAGGCGGTGCCGCTGATCCAGCCGGTGCCGAAGTGGCGAGGAGTGGAAGAGGCTGAATCAGTTGTGGCAGACATTGGCTTGATCCCTCAGCACCAATTAGTAACCCATCATCTCGTCAAAAGTCGCAACGTCCATCGTCGAACGTCTAATGTGTAATATCCAAATCTCGTCTTCCACAATCGTAAACAACACTCGGTAGACGCTTTGGCCTTTCCCAAAGAGCATCTGGCGGACAGGTGTCGGAAAATTCCCGTTCTCTGGCGCGATGGGCCAGCGTTCAGGCAAAGATGACAAAGTTTGTACCGCCGCTTGAAAGCGCTCCAGCCATTGTTCCGCCGTGCGAGGAGCCTGTTCGGCAGCGCGCTGGTAGTAGTGCTGCAAATTGGCCTCGGCGGGATCCATGACGATTACGCGATATCGTTTCATTTGGCGTCAGTCAAATTGACGCTTCGCCGAATGTTGTCAAAGGCTTCGGCCAACGGCTTGCCTCGCCCTTCAGCGGCTGCTTCGAAACCTGCTTCGATTCCCGCAATCGCCTCGTCCTGATCGAGTTTCATCATTCGGACGACATGCGAGATATAGGACTCGCGGTCGGAAAAACGCCCGCTGGCAACTTCTTGTTGAACAAACAATTCCAATTCCGGCGACATGTCTTGGATCCTTACTAACTAGTTCCCCAGTAGCTCGTCAAGTGATGCGGTGTCCATCGTTGATCGTCTGATGTGCAGGACTGTAATCTCGTCCTCGACGATGGTAAAGAGCACTCGATAAACGCTGGTACCTTTGCCAAAGAGCATCTGCCTGATTTGCTCTGGATAAATCTCGCTTTCGGACGCCACCGGCCAGCGCTGGGGTAGAGTCGAAAGCGTTTGCAGTGCCACGTCAAAGCGATCATACCAGCGATCTGCAGTTCGTGGCGCATGCTTTGAGGCATGCTCGTAGTAGTCCAGCAAATTGGCTTTTGCATTCGCGGAAACGCTGACTCGGTATTTCTTCATTTGGCGTTAGAAGATTTGACTTTCCGGCGAATGCTTGCAATCGCCTCCGCCAACGGCTCGACGCGACCAGCCGCCATGTCATCGAGACCTGCTTGAATCCCGGCGATTGTCTCCTCGCGATCAACTTGCACAATTCGAACCGCGTGTGCAATAAATGCCTCGCGGTCGGAGAACCGTCCGCTGGCGACTTCTTGTTGAACGAATTGTTCCAATTCAGGCGACATGACTTGCATCCTTCTGACGGACTCAGTTCCCCACTCTCATTCTATCGACTTAGCGCAACGTTTTCACCCTTTCTTCCCATAAACGTCCCCTGGCTCCACCAATCTTGAGCCGATGACGCGCACGCCTTGCTCATCGACTTGCCGGAAGAAGCAACTGCGAAAACCTTCGTGGCAGGCGGCGCCGACCTGATCGACTTTGAGCAGGATGGTGTCGGCATCGCAATCGATATAGATGGATCGCACTGTCTGACGATGGCCGCTTTCTTCCCCTTTCCGCCAGTATTTGCCGCGGCTGCGACTCCAGTAGGTTGCCTGGCCGGTGCGGACGGTTTCGTCGAAGGCCTGCTGATTCATCCAGGCGAGCATCAGCACTTCGCCCGTTTCGGCATCCTGGGCAATGGCGGGCAACAGGCCGTCGCTCGTGGAGAAATCGGGGCCGTTGAGATCAAGTTTAGATGCGGACATACAACGCTCAGGACCCTTTAGATCGACGTTTTGGTATTGATTTAGATTTCTTCACCGCCCGCGCCACTTCAATTGCCTTCGCGGCCCAATCCGCGAGTCGTGCGGGGCTTTCGATCACTTCCAGCGGCACTTCGTAATACTGCATAACCATTCCTTCCTCTCCAAAGGGATGGAACGGCCCCATGCCGGCCGCGATAAAATCGGCACGATTGGAATCATCGACTTTCAGGTACAGCCGATCCTCGGCCAGTAATGCGAAGAACAAATCACCCGCGTAGATGCCCACGCCGCCGAACATACCGCGGTCGCGCACGGCGGGAACGCTGGGCCGCAGTTGATCTCGCACCCACTCGCGAAAAGTCTGGCTGACGGGCATAGGCATAATTGAACAGGGCACGGTGCGCACGGACCGCTGCGCCTATTGTGAACCATTGGCATCAGGCTCACAACCGACGCTAAGTGAAAGCGACCAACAACTTTCATCCCTAGTCGAACTTCGCGACGATGCCATCAATCGCTTCGGCAGCGAGTACCACTGCCCGCCCTGCGTCTGAAGACGGCCCGCAACTTCGTGAGAAGCAGAGGCCGAACGTGCTTCAGCCTGGTCGGGCGGCTTGCTGCCTGGGCGACTCTTCCGTGCGAGGCCCGCCTTGAGTAACACCCTCAGTCTGATTATGCCCGTGCGCGACTGCGAAGCTTCGCTGAGCCGGCAAGTGGCCCGCTGGCTGGAGATCATTCCCGAACTGACGCAGCGGTTTGAAGTGCTGATCGTCGACGATGGCTCGGCCGATCACACGTTTGAAATCGCGGAAGAACTATCTCGCGAGTATCCCCAAGTTCGCGCGCTGCGAAACTCGGTCAGTCGGGGTGCTCAACAGGCGGTGCGGACGGGAATTGAACAAGCCCGCGGTGAGATCGTCTTTGTGCAGGACGAACACGCCGCGATCAGCAGCAACGACCTTCGCCGGTTATGGGAACTGCGGCAGAACCAGCAACTGGTGATGGCCCGCACGCCGTCCAAGCCGCTGAATGTGAACCCCGGCTTGCTCGACCGCCTAACCGCCTGGGGCGAGGCGCTTAAGCAACATTCAAACGAAACGAACCAGGCGGCCGCGATTCACATGATCCGCCGCGGCGCGATCGAAGAGATGAAAACGAGCCAGTCCGAGCCGGAGTTGCAACTGGGGCAGATGCAACCGTTGCCCATTGCGAAAGAAACGTCCGCCACGCACTCACGAACTGATGCAGTGCATCAAGGCGGCATTCAACGCCGCGTGGGCAGTTTCCTGACGCACTTGCGCGAATTGGCGCTGGGTGAGTAGCAAGACCCGCGGGGCAAATTACCAACGTTTGAAACTTGCCCCACGTCTTAGAACGGCACGTCTTCGATGTTTTTGGGGGCCTTCGCCGCGCTCTTCTTGGCGGGAGCTTTCTTCGCAGCCTTTTTGGCTGCGGCTTTTTTCGGCGCAGCCTTCTTTTTTACTGTCTTGGCTGCCTTCGGCGCTTTCGCGGCCGCAGCCTTCTTGGGCGCGGCAGCTTTCTTGGCTCCCCGGCGGCCCTTTTTCGGTGGGCCCATGGCGGCGCGCTCTTCGAGCAAAGTCAGCGCTTGCGGCAGCGTCAAGGCTTCGGGTGTCAGATCCTTAGGTAAAGTGGCGTTCGTGACGCCGTCGGTGATGTAGGTGCCGTAACGACCTTCCAGAACCTTGATCGGCTGACCAGTGACCGGCGATGCTTCCAGCGTCTTGAGCGGTTCCTTCGGCGCATTGCGACCACGGCCGCGCACTTTAGGCTGGGAGTAGATGACTAGCGCTTGTTCGAGCGTGACCGCAACGGGCGAAACGTCCGGCGGCAAGGAGCGGAAATCGCTGCCGTGCTTGATATACGGTCCATACCGACCGTTGGCGGCCAGGATCGGTTCGTGCGTTTCCGGATGTTCGCCCAGCGTGCGCGGCAGCTTGAGCAGATCGAGCGCGATCAAAAACGTCACATCCGCGGGTTGCATGCCCGGCAGCAGGGAAGCGTTCTTCGGCTTTTCGTCTTCATCACCGGCGCCCCGCTGCACATAAGGTCCGAAACGCCCTTGCTTGAGATAGACGGGCAAATGCGTATCGGGACAGATGCCGAGCGGCTCTTCGCCGACGCCGGCCTGGTCGAGCAACTGCAACGCGCGCTGGAGCGTCATTTCGTCTGGCGGCGTATCTTGCGGGATCGAACCTTTGCGTTCCCCTTGCTCGATGAAGGGGCCGAACTTGCCGACGCGAACGAAGACCTCTTCCTTGAACTCACCCTCTTCCGGCACGCCCAGCGAGAACCGGCTGATCGTGCGCGGATCGACTTCAATGATCTTCTTATCGAGCTGCGGCTTCAGCCCCGCTTCGCCATTGCCGAAGTAAAAGTCCCTCAGGTAGGCAACCGCCTCCCCTTCCTGACGGCTGATGGAATCGAGACCCTCTTCCATCTTCGCGGTGAATTCGTAATTCACCAAATTGGGCAAGTGCTCTTCGAGCAGTCGCGACACAGAAAAAGCGACCCACGTCGGAACGAGCGCGTTCGCCTTCTTGAAGACGTACTTGCGTTCCAGAATGGTATCGATAATCGAAGCATAAGTACTCGGCCGGCCGATGCCTCGCTCTTCCAGGCCCGCCGTGAGAGAAGCTTCGCTGAACCGGGCGGGGGGCTGCGTCGAGTGGCTCTTTTCGTTCAGCTTTTGCAGGCCCAGCGGATCCTTCACCTGCACCGAAGGGAGCAGCCGTTCTTGATCGGCAAGCTCCGCTTCGGGATCGTCCGAGCCTTCGACATAGGCCCGCAAAAAGCCGGCGAACTCAATCGTCTTGCCGGTGACTTGAAAAATGGCTTCGCCGCCGGCTACCGACAGCGTGATGCTCCGGCCGCGGGCATCGGACATCTGGCTGGCGATGGTTCGCTTCCAGATCAGATCGAACAGGCGGAATTGATCGGGCGTGAGCACGCTGCGGAGCGATTCCGGCAACTTGAACGGGTGACCCGCGGGACGAATTGCTTCGTGTGCTTCCTGCGCGTTCTTCACCTTGCTCTTATAAACCCGCGGCTCGGCCGGCATGTACTGCGGACCATATTCCGTGCGGACCAATTCACGCGCCGCATCGATGGCCACCTGGGCCAGATTGGTCGAATCGGTACGCATGTAGGTGATGTAACCGTTTTCGTACAAACTCTGCGCGACGTTCATCGTCCGCCGCGCGGTGAAGCCCAGCTTGCGGTTGGCCTCTTGTTGCAGCGTGCTGGTGGTGAAGGGCTCGGACGGCTTGCGAGTGTACGGCTTATCGTCGAGCGAACTGACGGCGAACTTTTCGCGCTGCAGTTTCTCAGCCAGTTCTTGAACAGTCTTTTCGTTAAGTAGCAGCAGGTTCGGGTCTTTGATCTTGCCGGTGGCCGGATCGAAATCCTTGCCGACGGGAATCTTGCGGCCGCCAACCGAAGCGAGTTCGGCATCGAATTCCTTGCCGTCTTCCGTCACGAAACGGGCGATCAAATCCCAATAGGTGGCCGAGCGAAACGCAATCCGCGCTCGTTCCCGCTCGACGATCAACCGTACGGCCACGCTTTGCACGCGGCCGGCGGACAGCCGCGGGCCGACCTTTCGCCAGAGGAGCTGCGAGACCTCATATCCATATAGTCGATCGAGGATGCGCCGCGTTTCTTGCGCTCGAACCAAGCCATCGTCAATATCGCGCGGGTGTTCGAGCGCTGCGAGAATCGCTTCTTCGGTGATTTCGTGAAAGACGAGCCGATGGACGGGAATCTTCGGCTTGAGAACTTCCAGCAGATGCCAACTGATGGCTTCCCCTTCGCGGTCTTCGTCCGTCGCCAGATAGAGCCGCGAGGCGTCCTTGAGCAGGGCCTTGAGTTTGCTGACTTGCGCCTTCTTCTCACCGGGCACGATATAGACCGGCTCAAAGCCCTCGTCCACATTCACTCCCAGATAGGACCATTTTTTTCCCTTAAACTCCGGCGGCATCTCCTTCGAGCCTTGCGGCAAGTCGCGGATATGGCCGATGCTCGCCTCGACGGTGTAGTCTTTGCCCAGGTACTTGCCGATCGTCCGCGCCTTGGCGGGTGATTCGACAATTACCAGCGATTTTCCCGTACCAGCCGCACGTTTGGCCATGTTCTATCCGTTCGCCCATGAACTCCCCGGAGGCGTCCGCGCGGACGTCCTTCGGGGTTGCCTATTGTTCCGTAACACCCACCCGGGCCTCTGCCGCGCCGGATGGTTAGGACGTTTCCTAAACTTAAGACCGCCCCCTCGTCAAGCCGTCAAGGGTGATGGAGGGTGGCTTTTCTGCGCGATTGAGCACCAGACAAATAGCCCGCGGCATTTGAATCGATCCCGAAGGGATCAAAGCCAATAGCCCCAGGTTGAGCGCAGCGACACCTGGGGTTCCCGAGGCAAATTCCAGCCCCGATCCCGAAGGGATCGCAGCACCGTGAGGCTGCGATCCCTTCGGGATCGGGGGACAATATTCCCGGTTTTCCCCGGGTGTCGGCTAACGCCTCAACCCGGGGCTAAGGGCTGCGAACCCTGCGGGTTCAAGGCCATTGCCAAAGCCGGACAATCTTTGCCCACTGTCAACGTGAATTAGTCTTGCAATGCAGGGACAAGCAATACCTGATCGATCCCATCCCTGCGCAGATCGCGCTCGATTTCCGACATCAGATTGGCATGATCCGAAGCGCGGACGCCGGGTCGGGCGGGCTCCACAACGATGTACAGCCAATCATCGTCCAGTTTGTAACCGGACACCTTCAAATAAACGCCCTGCGCCTGGGCCAGGTGCGCTTTCACGCGTTCTACGATTTCGCTCTGCTGGGTGGTGGTAGGCATGGAAAATCCTCTTACCTTCTAAAAGGCATCAAAAACCTTGTTCATGATCGAGACCGCTTCGCGTGCGTCACCGGCATTCACCTCGACCGATGGCTTGTAGTCGGCGTCGATCCGCAACGTATACAACCGCCCGATCAATCCCGACAGCCACACGCGACGATCTTGTTCCATGTTGGGCATGCTCGTCTGAATCAGGCGTCGAATTCCGCCGGTGCCAAGCTCGCCAGGATGGTTAGGCCCCTCTCGTCCCGCCGGGAACGTCACGCCAGGTGTGCCGGCCAGCGCGAATGTCACCCTTGAATACGCTGCGTAATAGGCGCGATTCAGGCACGAGCGATGGTTTTGCACCACCAGCCGGTTCGCGGCTTTTCGCGTATCACTTGCCAGATCAAACCACGTTTGGGGCATCAGCACACTTTAGCACATCGGTCACTGGCGTCGAGTCTTCGCCCCAGATGCGGGCGAGGACGGCGGCGATTTTGGTTTCCAGCCGGGCGATCAGCTCGCGGTTGCCCTCCACCAGCCGCCGCTCGGCTTCGATCTCCGCCACGATCGAGCGCTGCGTTTCCAGGGGCGGGAGGGGGATGGGGATGTTGAGAACGTCATCCCGCGAGATACCGGGAATTGCAGCGCCATCTCCGAGCGCTTGCAGGTAGTCGTATTTCGAACCAAGCACGGTGTGGACGAACTCGGGAGACGCGTTTTGAACCCGAACGGCCATTAGCTGGCGGCTGATCGCTGCCTCTTCGATATCGAGCAGGTTGATCGAGCCAAGACCGGATCCCTTCACCGTGACAAGAATGTCGCCCTTGCGCGCGAATGCTTCCGGATGCTCGGTCCACTTGGTGACTGTGGGCGACATCGCGCCGAAGTCAGAGGGCCCGGTAAGATAGCAAACACCCCTGCGCTCGGTGTTGTAGTTCGCCTTATCCACGTGTCGGCCCGAGATCAGTTCGCAAACGTCGGCGAGCGTCACCATTGGCCAGTCGGGTTGGAGGGGGATGTGGGGGCGGTAGTGGTCGAGGACGGCGCGGGCACCGTCGATCACCTTCTGGTAGGCCTCGATCTCCGCCACGATCTCCTGCTGCACCTCCAACGGCGGCAGGGGGATTTCGAACTGCTCGACGTAGCCCTTGGGCACGCGCTGAAGTCCGCCTGTACCCGTCATTTGCTCGATGGCACGCTCGCGGAATTGTCGGTGCGTGACGCAGAAGTAAATGAACGAGGCGAGCACGCGATCGGATGGACGCAGCACATAGAACTCACTCGATCCGAAGCCGACGCCATTCGTTAGGCTGCGCGCGATCCCGGCTTTGCCGTTCTCGAAACAGGGCGTCACCTTCGCGACGAGCACGTCGCCATCGGCGAAGTATGTGTAGCTCGTGCCAAGCTCGTCGATCCGCTTCGTTTCCTTGGGCGTGAAGGTCATGCGGTTCTCGCCGAGGTCGGACATCGGCACGAACGAAACGGAGGTATCGGCAGGCAACGACATACCTTCGGACTTCGGCGGGTTGATCGTGCAGACTTCACCGAGCGAAACCAGCGGAAAGGCGTGTGCTCTTGCGTCATTCTCGCGATACCTCTCCCCGCTCAAATTGTAATCCCCATTCGCAGCAACCTTCTCCTTCGGGACGATTAGGCCGCGCGTTGGCGTGAAGTCGTCACCCGCAGAACCCTCACCCCGGCCCTCTCCCTGGGTACAGTGAGAGGGAGATGGGAGGACCGCCTCGATCGCGCGCAGGCGGCGCAGGTATTCATTCAACTCCGCCAGCACCTGTGGCAGGTCGTTCTTGTCGATGGCACGGCGCTGGGCACCGAGGCCGAAGCCGTCGTTTTCCACCTTGAAGAAGCCGACCGTGTCCGACTGCTTCGCCAGCGACCTATCGAGAATGAGGATCGAGGTCTTCACGCCGCTGTAGGGGTTGAAGACACCCGCGGGCAGGCTGACGACGGCGACCAGGTATTGCTCGACGAGCATCTTCCGCAGGGCTTTGTACGCCGTCTGGCTCTGGAAGATGATCCCCTCGGGGACGATGATGCCCGCGCGGCCGGCGGGGGTGAGGTGCTCGGCCATGTAGTCCACGAACAGGACTTCGCTGCGCTTGGACTGGACCGAAAAGCGGTTGTGCGGCTTGATGCCCCCCTTGGGACTCATGAAGGGCGGGTTGGCCAGAATGACGTCGGCGGTCTCGTTCCACTTGTCCTGGCTGGTGAGGCTGTCGTATTCGTCGATGTGCGGCGACGTGAAGCCGTGCAGATAGAGGTTGACCAGGGACAGCCGGACCATATCGGGGCTGATGTCATAACCCTTGAAGTTCGCCGCCAGC
>JAYTUF010000018.1:0-3164 GCA_043744755.1 Anatilimnocola sp. | reverse complement strand
TTAGGTACTTGGTCGTGGCTTTGAAAATTCGCTCGCGGCGGGCTGCCAGTTGGCGGGTGACGGCGCGCACATCGCGCAGCAGCAAATCAGGCCGGCCCGCAGCAACGAGCCGCGGTTGCTGCCAAAGTACAAAGTCGTGATCATTCCCGTCGCCGGCATCACCGGCGACGAGAGAGAGCACAACATCTTTACCAGCCGGTGGTGTCGGCAGCTTGAATCGCAACTCTTGCTTGCTGACCAAGGGGCTGAGCGGCTCCAGCCAGCGCTTCGGCCCGCCGACCTTGCCGATGTGGCCAACGGAAGCAAATCGCCACAGGCCTCGTTGCCAGGCGGCGATTTCGGCGGTGAGGGGCCCTGCATCTTCAACTTTGGTCGCAACTCGCCAACGCTCGCGCAGGCCGTTCAGCAGTAGCGACGATTCTTTGCTCGTGAGATTCTGCCAAAGCAGAGTGAGATACTTCTCGTTCAACCCGCGATTCTGAGCGACGGCTGCCAGCGTCGTGCGGCCCGTTTGCAGTGCCTCGCGCTCGACAATTGTCGCGGCCAAATATTTCTCGACTGGCAACCGCCCGCCGCCATTGGTGTTGAAGATCACGCCCTGCAGGTTGACTTGTTCGCCGCCCGTGGGATCGGTGAATTGGCCGTAGAAGTTGCGAATGCCAGCCAGCGTTTCATTCGTCCAATCGCTGCGGGTGGTGTAAGGCGAGAAGCGAACGCCACCAGGTTGCAGCACCGCGTGATCGGCGACGTCCTTCGCGGCATCGAGATATTTCGTCACCAGCGCGGGCGACATCACCAGGCCGCTTCCCGTGTTGGTGAAGCCTTCGCCGGCAGCGCCATCGACGGGAAACTCCTTGGCCGGCGCAAGCGAATCGTTGTTGAGCAAATCACGGAGCGTGTAAGTATATTCCGCATTACTCAAACGCCGCAGCACCACTTTACCCGGATCACCGGCCCGCGCGGCGGCTTCGGTCGTCAAGAAACTGCGAACCCACTTCTGCAGCGTAACTTTCTCGGCAGCGCTCGGCTGCGGCGCATCCGGCGGCGGCATCTGACCGCTGTCGAGCATCTCGCCCACCTTTTGCCACGTCTGCGGGTGCCTCTTTAGATCCGCGAGAGTGGCAAAAGTTGTTAAGTCGATCTCCGCTTCCATGCGAGTCGCGGAATGACATTTGTAGCAATAGCGGGCGACGATCGGCTGAATTGTCTTAGGGAACGCGGCGTCGGGTTGCTGGGCAGCGCACTGCTGGGCGAGGGCAAAGCCAGTAAACGCTGCCAGTGCGAACAAGCAGAATGCAATACGGTAATTGCGCAGTTTAACGATCAATTCAATAAGCATGTTTTTGTCGGGTTCGTAGAATCCTGGCTTTGGCAAGCGCGCTTACGCTCGCAACATCGTATCGAGACTGGCCGCTGATTGCCACGCGCAAGTGCCTTGCCGATTAACCGGCGGCGGGCAACAACAGTACCGTCAACTCATCGCCCGCGGCCCAAACCCGATCACCGCCGGGGAAGTACGCGAGTGCGTTTGCCGCGGCGAGCGTCCGCAAATCGCCGGAGCCTTGCCAGGCGAGAGGCGTGATGTGACCTTGGTCTGCATCCAACACCGCCGGCCAGTAGGCGGGCCGATCTCCACGATGCGTATGTTCCGCTTGTAAGATCGCCAGTTGTTTCGTCAGCCCGCGCGGTTCCTGCCAGCGCATCTTTTGCAAAGCGGGGCGCACGAACAATTCGAAACAGACGAGTGCGCTCACCGGGTTGCCCGGCAGGCCGAACACCAGGCACGGCGGCTGATCATCTCCGCGCTCATAAAAGCCGAACCAGAGTGGCTTGCCCGGCTTGAGGTTCACATGATGAAACACTTGCTTCACGCCCGCTTGCTTCAGAGCTGCGGGAACGAGGTCATGCACGCCGGCGGAGACGCCGCCGGACAAGAGGATGACATCGCATTCCAATTGTTCTTCGATGGCGGCAAGTAATGCCTCCCCTTCATCGGGAATGATATCCACTTCAACCGGAGACCCGCCGGCCTGCACGGCCAGATTGGCGAGCAGGCTGCTGTTGCTGTTGCGAATCTTGCCCGGCGGCGGCTTCTGCGTGGGCGGCACCAGTTCATCGCCGGTTGGCAAAATAGCGACGGACGGTTCGAGCAACGCCCACACGGCATCCCGCCCCACTTCCGCAAGCAAACCCAACTCGATCGCTCGCAGCAGCGCTCCTTGTTGCAGCACCGTTTCGTTCGTTTTCATCGACTGCCCGCGGCGCATGATGTTCAGGCCATTGCGCAGCCCGCGGTCATTGACCGTGACTCGCTCGCCGTCGTTAGTCTTTTCAGTACGAGTCTTCTCCACCATCACCACGGCCGCACACCCCTGCGGAATCGGAGCGCCCGTCATGATTTGAATGGCAGTTCCTGCTTCCAACTTTCGCTTCGGCACTTGTCCGGCAACGACCCGCTCAATCACCTGCAGCGGCTGCGCGTTGCTCAAATCCGCTTCGCAAAGCGCATAGCCATCGACGAGCGACTTGTCATGCGGCGGCGAATCGATGTCACTGGTCACTTGCTCGGCCAGGATGCAGCCCAGCGAGGCTTCCAAGCTGATCTTCCGGCAGCGCTGCAACTTGCCCGCGTGCTGCAGAACCAATTCCAAAGCCTGTTCAACGCTGATCATGGCTGAACTCGCAGCTCGAGGAATTGCTGCAACATCTGATGGCCATATTCGGTCAGAAAACTCTCTGGATGAAACTGCACCCCGACCAGCGGCAAACTCTTGTGACGAATGGCCATGATTTCCCGCGAGCCATCGGGCGCATCGGCCCAGGCGGAAACGACGAAATCCGGATGCAGCGTATCCGGGCGAATCACCAGGCTGTGATAGCGGGTCGCCGTTACCGGATTCGGCAGGCCGGCAAACATCCCCTGCCCATCGTGATAGATCTGATCCGTCTTGCCATGCATCAGCCGCTTGGCCCGCACGATCACACCGCCGGTAGCCTGACCAATCGATTGATGTCCGAGGCAAACACCCAGCAGCGGCACCTTGCCCATGAACCGCTGAATGCACTCGACCGAAATGCCCGCCTCCGTTGGCGTGCAGGGGCCGGGCGAGATGATGATCTGCGTTGGCTTCAGGCGGGCAATCTCATCGCAAGTGATCTGGTTG
>JAYTUF010000017.1:0-3171 GCA_043744755.1 Anatilimnocola sp. | reverse complement strand
ATTTTCCTACTCACCGGAAGTCTCCTTGGCCTCGGTTGGCTGTACGACCTCTGGACGTTGAATGAGCAAGTGAGCGAAATCAATCTCAAGTCGCGGATGTGACGGAGACCCAGGGGTCGGGAGTCTTTGGCAAGTTCAGTGTTTTCATCATGGAAAGTCGTTGCTTGCCAAAGACTCCCGACCCCGGCCGCGTGTAGAATTGAGGTCGTGGCAATTCTCCGTAGCCTACGAGCTTGTGCATCATGATCAGTCCCTTTCCCGGCATGGACCCCTTTCTGGAATTGCGTTGGCAGGATGTGCATACCAGCTTGATGACGTACATTCGCGATCAACTGCAGGAGCAATTACCTGCCGACCTGCTCGCGCGAATGAACGAACGGGTTGTGATGGAGTTTACGGACGACGAACCGGCTCCACGTGATCCACACGCAAGCGGACGGCCCGATGTCGGCATTATGGAATCGTCAGGTGGTATTGCAGTGGCTGCTCCACCGATGATTGATCGTGAACTGGCCGTGCCCAGCGGTATCATGATTCGGGAGTTTGAATTTCCCGAGACGGAGCCTTTCATTGAAATCGTCGATGCTCAGACCGGTGCCAGAATCATCACCATCATCGAACTCGTCAGTCCCACGAATGGACAATCCGGCAGCGGAAGGGATTCGTATCTGGCGAAGCAGAAGTCAACGCTGAAAGCGAAAGTCAACCTGATCGAGATCGATTTGACGCGCGCGGGCGACCGGGCTGCCATCATGCCCTGGTGTCGTGAGTTGCCGCTCCCTTGGCCAGCCTATCTCGCCGGCGTCCACCGCAAGTTTGGGCTGAAGTCGCCGCAATTGGAGTATCACGAACTCCCCATGGAAGCCCCGCTCAAGCCCATTGCTATTCCGCTGCGGCCGACAGATGCCGACGTGATTCTCAAACTGCAACCACTCATTGAGCAAGCCTATCAACGCGGGCGTTACTACAACATCGATTACAAAACAAAGCTCAAGCCGCCGCTGTCGTATGCTGAACAGGCTTTGCTTGATCAAAGGCTGGAACAGCGGCGATAGCTTGTCTGGGAAGGGTCCTGACCGCAATGAAACAGTCTTTCTCTCTGCTCTTGATGGCCTGCGCGACAACGGCGCTGGCCGCGGATGTGGACTTTGCCCACGAAATCGCCCCCGTCCTCAAGCAGCACTGTGGCAAGTGTCATTTGGGGGAACAGAAGAAGGGTGGGCTGTCGCTGGAGACGCGGGAGTCGCTGCTGGCCGGCGGTGAATCGGGCAAGGTCATCACGCCGGGCAAAGCGGCGATGAGCGAATTGATCGCGCGGCTAAAATCGGGCGACAAAGATTTGAAGATGCCGCCTGAGGGGCCACGAGTTCCGGCAGAGCAGATCGCCAAGCTCGAAGCCTGGGTGAATGAGGGTCTGAAATGGGAAGCCGGCTTTCGCTTCTCGAAGAGCAGCTATGAACCGCCGCTGAAACCGCGCCGCCCTCCCCTGCCCTCTGTACGTGGCGGCCGTGAAAATCCGGTCGATCGACTGCTCGACGAATATCTCGCGCAGAAGAAGCTGTCACCTCCTGCGGCCATTGACGACGCAACCTTCGCGCGGCGGGCTTCGCTCGATCTGATCGGCCTGCTGCCGACGCCGGAAGCGCTCGATCAGTTTCTAAGCGACAAGAGTTCTGACAAGCGTCAGCGGTTCATCGAGCAACTGCTCGCTCGCGATGTCGATTACGCCGAGCATTGGTTGACGTTTTGGAACGATCTGCTGCGGAACGATTACACGGGAACCGGCTTCATTACCGGCGGGCGGAAGCAAATCTCTAAATGGCTGTATCAGTCGCTGGCAACCAACAAGCCTTACGACGTGATGGCCCGCGAGTTGATTTCGTCGCCGAATCAAGACAGCATCGGCTTCATCGAAGGCATTCGGTGGCGGGGCGATGTGAGCGCGGGTCAGACGGTTGAGATCCAGTTCGCGCAGAGCGTGGGGCAGGCCCTGCTGGGCATCAACCTTAAGTGCGCGTCGTGCCACGATAGCTTCATCGACCGCTGGACGCTGGCCGAGTCGTATGGCCTGGCCGCCATCTATTCAACTCGTCCGCTAGAGATTCATCGCTGCGACAAACCGATCAATCAGCAAGCGGCCGCCGCGTGGTTGTTTCCGGAGCTAGGTCAAGTCGATGCGAAGGCAGCGCAGCCCGAGCGGCTGAAGCAACTGGCCGCCCTCGTCACGCATCGTGAAAACGGGCGGTTCACGCGGACGATTGTGAACCGTCTCTGGCATCGGCTCATGGGTCGCGGCATTGTCCATCCGCCCGATGCGATGCAGACCGAACCGTGGCACGCCGACCTGCTCGATTTCCTCGCGGAAGATTTGGGAGAGCACAAATACGATTTGAAGCGCACGCTGAACCTGATCGCGACGTCGGCCGCCTATCAAAGCCAGATGGAAGTCGTCGGCAAAGATACGGACGACGCCGGCTACACCTATCGCGGCCCGCGCGCGCGGCGACTGACGGCCGAGCAATATCTGGATGCGGTCTGGCAACTGACCGATACCGCGCCGGCGAAGTTCGACGCGCCGGTGATCCGCGGCGGCTCGTCGGCTGGGTCATCAGGAACAACGACAACTCAGGAACTCACCGGCAAATGGATTTGGTCGCGAGCCAACTCTGCCGATGCCGCGGCCGGCGAAACGGTCGTGTTTCGCAAGGAGTTCATGTTGAAGGAAGGGCCGGTGCAAGCCGTCGCGGCTGTCACCTGCGACAACAGTTACACGCTCTACGCCAATGGTCAAAAGATTCACGCGGGCGAGAATTGGGAAGTGCCCGATGCCGTGGTCCTCACGGGCAAGCTCAAAGCGGGCAAGAATGAAATCATCATCGTCGCCAAGAACGGCGGCAGCGGGCCGAATCCAGCGGGCCTGTTTTGCGAAATTATCTCGCATCAAAGTGACAAACAATCCGTGACAGTCTCCAGCGATGATTCCTGGCAATGGACCAAGACGCTTCCCGATGGCAAAGGCAAATTCAAAACCGAACCCTCTGATTGGCAAGCGGCTGCCACAGTGAGCGGCGCTGCAGTCTGGCAAGGCGTCACCCCGCAACTGACGGCCGCGATCAACGCCGGCAGTCAGTCCGTGGGCCTCAGGGTCCGCGCTTCGCTGGTGAAGAGCGA
>JAYTUF010000016.1:0-12466 GCA_043744755.1 Anatilimnocola sp. | reverse complement strand
AACACGCAACCCTACGCGGGTGGTCGCGTGGCGGCCGGGGAAGGTTCTGTCCGTTCCCAATGCTGTCGATACTGATCAACAACTGCTTGACAACTAATCACTAAATGCGTAAAATATTAGCAGCGATGTTTGACATTTCGGGTTAGCAAATGGGGGCTGGCGCCGCGCTGCGGGGACTGTTATCGAGGGCGGTGTGCAAGAGGGTTATCGTTGAATAGTTGGAGTTCCGGCTTCAGCCGGCCTGGGATCGCAAGAAGGCCGGCTGAAGCGGGGACTTCAACATGGGAACAACGGACGACGCATCACCCGTTGGGGTTATTATCAGAGTGTTTCACGAAGTAGTTATTACGTTCTGACAATGTGTTGGTAAGATGTTGCCGGTATTGGGGTTCGGGACGGTGGGAACGCGGCGAAACAATGGGTGGCAACTGTTATCGCGAGGGAGCCGGATTATAACCGTTCACGCCAGCACGATCCGGGTGGGCGACGCTCCCGCGGAGCCGTGAACCGCGTGTTGACATTGCTCCCCGCGGCGGCTCGGCAGGAGCCTCGCCCTCCCATCCCTCCAACAGGGAGGGGTGGCGAGAAACTGGGGCGGTTTTTCGCCGCGGGCGAGCGCCGCAGTCGGGTTTGGCTGGGGGTGTGTGGCGAAAAACCTGCGGGATATTTCGCCGCGCGGGAGGGCTCGGGTGATGGTGAAGGGGTGGGAGGATTGACTTCGCTTTGCTGTCATCCCTGGGGCTACCACGGTCCTATCCCTGGGGCTACCACAGTCCCGCGCCGCGGATTAACGTCAGGGCATTGCTGATTCCCGCTAGACTTGTTTCCAAGGATTCTCCGATGCTTCGTTGGTCGTTCCTCGCCACTGCTGTTTGCCTGTCACTGTCTGTCACCCCAATCGCCTCCGCCGATCCGCCGCCGGAGCAGGTCATCATCTGTTCTTGGAACACCGAATGGCTGTTTGATAATTACCCCGGCGACAATAGTTCGGATCTGGCCAAGAAGATGACCGCCCCTAGCCGGCCCGATTGGGATTGGAAGCTGTCGGGCGTCGAGAAGCTCGTGCGCGAAGTGAAGCCCACGATCCTGGCGTTGCAAGAGATTGAGAACAAGCGAGTTCTCTTCTATCTCACGCAGCGGTTTAAGGACGATCCCGCTCTCAAATTCCGCACGGCCTTTGTCGAAGGAGAGGATTTCTTCACGGAGCAGGATGTCGGCCTGCTGGCCCTCAGCGGGATGACGGGCTTTGGCCGCCGCGAGATGTCGAAGGAAGAGCATGCCGACAAAAAGCACCTGAGCGTGACCAAGCATCTGTTCGCTACGTTTGAATGGGGCACCGGCGCCGACCGCGAACGGCTGACGCTCTGCAACATGCACCTGCGGGCTCGCGGCGAGGTGGCCCACCTCCGCATCCGGCAGGCGAACTTGATTCGCACTTGGGTCAATGACCTGATCAAGAAAGGCGAGAACGTGGTGCTGATGGGCGATCTCAATTCCGACGAATTCGCGACCGAAACAACGGCCGAAGGAGACATCGGCGTGATGCGCGGCCTCAACACGCCCGAGAAAGACGACGACCTGTTCGATACGCTGGTCGAACTGAAAGACAAGGACCGCCACACGCATTTGAACGGCCAGCAATACGACCGCATCCTGCTCAGCAAGGGGCTGATGGAAGACGACCCCAGCCGCAAGGACCTCTGCTTCAAGTCAGTCGCCATCCGCCGCGACCTGGTCATCCGCGGCAAGGAGCAAGACAAGGATCACATGGATATCTTCTGGACCATCCCCGAAGAAGAACGCGACGTGAGCGATCATTACCCGGTGGTGGTGACGCTGGATTACAAGTAATCAGCGATTAGACTAATAGGCCGGGTCGAATTAGTAGGCCGGAACAAGTGTACCCACGCAGTTCCGGCAGCCCCTCATTCAAGGTCGAATCCAACAACAATTCACGCGAAGTCAAAGTTTACTCGCGACTCTTGCCGGAACTGCGGAGTACCTTGTTCCGGCCTACTGAGCAACTTCTATGAAATATCTTCGCTGTTCCCTCGCCGTCCTGGCGGCGATTTTGTTCACTAGCACCGCCCGCGCCAACCCCGAGGTTCCCGCGCCGCAGCAGGCGGGGCCCATCGCGCTCGTCGGCGGGACCATTCATCCGGTTGAAGGGGACGTCATTGAAGAGGGGACCATCCTCTTCGAGAACGGCAAGATCAAAGCCCTCGGCAAAGACGTGAAACTGCCGGCCAAGACCGAGAAGGTCGATTGCCGCGGGCAACATATTTATCCCGGGCTGTTCGATGCCTACACCGATCTGGGCCTGGTCGAAATCAATTCAATCCGGGCGACGATCGACACTTCCGAAGTGGGGAACATGAATCCCAATGTGCGGGCGCTTACGGCGGTGAATCCCGATAGCGAGATCATTCCCGTCACCCGCAGCAACGGCGTGCTGCTGGCGCTCACCGCGCCGCAGGGAACGCTGGTCGCTGGTCGCTCGGCCGTCATTCAACTCGATGGCTGGACCGCGGAGCAGATGAGCCTGAAAGACGGCGCCGGGCTGATGATTCATTGGCCGCAGCCGAAGTCGAATCCGCCGCCGGAAGATCCCAGTGACGAGCCGGCCGACAAAGCCCCGCGCACCGACTCCGTGGGAATCATGCGGAAGGCCTTCCTCAATGCCCGCACGTACGGCGCGGCGCGAACTGCCGACCCTGATTATCCTGCCGATGCTCGCTGGGAATCGCTGCAGGATGTACTCGCCGGCAAAGTGCCGATCATCGTCCTGGCCGATAGTCTCGAGCAGATTCAACAGGCCGTCGCCTTCGCCGACGAGTTCAAATTAAAGCTGATCATTGTCGGCGGCTACGACGCGCCCCGCTGTGCGGACCTGCTCAAGCCGCGCGAGATTCCGGTGATTGTCACGGCCGTCTATCGCCTGCCTCGTCGCCGCGGCGATGACTACGACGCCCCTTACACGCTTTGCGAACGGCTCCGCGCTGCCGGCATCAAGTTCTGCATCTCTAGCGACGCCCGCTTCGGCGCGACCGGCGTTCGCAATCTGCCTTATCATGCCGCGACCGCCGCCGCCTATGGCCTTCCCGCGGATGAAGCCCTCAAAGCCATCACGCTCTATCCGGCCCAGATCCTGGGCGTGGCCGACCGCGTGGGTTCCCTGAAACCAGGCAAAGACGCCACCCTGTTCATCGCCAGCGGCGATCCGCTCGAAACGCCCACGCAAGTCTCCGCCGCCTACATCCAAGGCCGCAAGCTGGCCCTCAACGATCGCCACAAAAGGTTGTTCGAGAAGTATCAGGAGAAGTACAAGCAGTTAGATGAGAAGAAATGATTCTTGCTAGTTGGAGTCCCGGCTTCAGCCGGTCTTCTCCCAATCCCAAACCGGCTAAAGCCGGAACTCCAACGACTACGGTCCTTTGCTCAGCTTCAAATAACTCTCCGCAAACCGCTTCCCCAGTTCGCGCTGGCCGGCTGCGTCGAAGTGGACCTTTCGTTAGTTGTGATCAGTGCGTCCGAGAGGGTGTGTGGGAGGGTGCCTGGGAGGGCGCCTGGGAGGGCGCCTGGGAGGGCGACGCTCCTGCGGAGCCGTGAGCAGCAAGTTGGCGTCGTCCTGTAAATCTGCGGCTCGGCAGGAGCCTCGCCCTCCCAGCTTGCGGTGCAGTTTACAATGACCGGCATCGTCTGTATTCGTACGACTAAACAGGCCCATAATCATGAAGACGATCTCGAACTTCCATCGGTCCGTCCGATCAACTTGCTTCCTGTTGCTGTGCAGTCTCTCAACGGCTGCGGTAGCTGATGCCGCCGACATTTTTGCTGCCAATCAAGCACTGGGCCGTGGTGTGAATCTCGGCAATGCTCTCGAAGCACCCCAGGAAGGTGACTGGGGCATGACGATTGAAGCGGAGTTTTTTCCGCTGATCAAGCAGGCCGGTTTCAGCCATGTGCGGGTGCCGGTGAAGTGGACTTCGCACGCGCTGACCGAATCGCCTTTTACCATCGATGCCAAGTTTTTCGAGCGGATCGATTGGGTGCTGAAGCAGGCCGAGGAGACCAAGCTGCGCGTGGTGCTGAATCATCATCACTATGGCGAGTTGGATATGAAGCCGAAGACGGAACTGCCGCGGGCGGTGGCGATTTGGCAGCAGATTGCTGCCCGGTATCAAGACCGGGGCGATTGGCTGGTCTTTGAACTGATGAACGAGCCGCACGAAGAGCTGAACAAAGACAATGCCTGGACCGAACTGATTCCGCCGCTGCTCGCGGCCGTGCGGGAGACGAACCCGACCCGGCCCGTCATCATCGGCCCGCCCTTCTGGAACGGCATGTGGGCGCTCGGCAAATTCAAGTTGCCCGACGATCCGAATTTGATCGTTACCGTGCATTACTACAACCCGTTCGAGTTCACGCATCAAGGGGCCCACTGGGTGAAGGATTCGGACGGCTGGCTCGGCAAGAAGTGGACCGGCAGCGAAGCCGAGTTGGCAGCGGTCGTCAAAGAGTTCGATGCCACGGCTGCTTGGGCGAAGGAGAACAAGCGGCCGATTTACTTGGGAGAATTCGGCGCATTCAAAAAAGCCGATCAAGCCAGCCGAGCGCTCTGGACGGCAACCATCACCGGTGAAGCGGAGAAGCGAGGCTGGAGCTGGGCCTATTGGGAATTCGGCGCCGAGTTCGCCGTTTACGATCGGGAGAAGAAGGAGTGGCGGGAGGATTTGCGTGATGCGCTGTTGAAGAGAAAGTAAAGTCGCCCCTGACTTCCTGATCCCCGACTCCAGCCACCCATCAAAAAACCTTGATTCTTTCCGGCCGTCTGATATGATCCGAAATAGCCGGGCGCTGGAGCGCCTGGTTCCTTCCCCTTTCACCCCTTCGTCTGGCGTTTGCGAAAAACCCGGACCGGAGAACTCGCCATGCTCAAGCTACGCTTTGCCGATTCTGATCAAACACCGCAGGCCGATTATTGTGATGGAGTCTCCCGCCGCAGTTTTCTGCAACTGGGGGCGATGACGATGGGCGGGCTGACGCTCGGCCAGCTTTATCAAGCCGAAGCGGCCGCCGGGGTGGGGTCGTCGAACAAGGCGATTATCAATGTGCATCTGAGCGGCGGACCGTCGCATCAGGATATGTTCGATCTAAAACCCGAGGCGGCCGCTGAGTTCCGCGGCGACTTCAAGCCGATCCAGACAAACGTCCCCGGCATGGACATCTGCGAACATTTCCCGCTCCTGGCAACGATGGCGGACAAGTTCGCCGTCATTCGCTCGCTGATCGGTTCGACCGGCGCACATAGCAACTATCAAACGCATTCGGCCTACGACCAGCGTGATCTGCGGAATGCCGGCGGGCGTCCCGCGCTCGGCAGCGTGGTTTCCAAAATGCAAGGGGCCAGCGAAAGCGGCGCTCCGGCCTTCATTTCTTACAGCGGCGGCAGCCCCGGATATCTCGGCGCGGTTCACAAGGCCTATGAGCCGATGGGTGGCAGCCTGAAATTGAACGACAACCTGACGGCGACCCGGCTCGACGACCGGACCAACTTGCTCGGTCAACTCGACAAGATCCGCCGCGACATGGACACCAGCGGCCAGATGGAAGCGCTCGATTCGTTCTCCCGCCGCGCAGTGAATGTCGTCACGTCCGGCGCCGTCGCCGACGCGCTCGATTCGAACAAGCAGAGCAGCAAGGACCGCGAACGCTATGGCAAAGACGGCACCTCGTTCCTGCGTGCTCGTCGTCTGGTCGAAGCGGGCGTCCGCGTCGTCACGATGACGTGGGGCGGTTGGGACACGCACAGCGGCAACTTCACGTCGCTCAAGCGGCAACTGCCGAACATGGACCGCGGTCTCTCGGCATTGCTCAACGACCTGCACGCCAGCGGGCGCGATCAGGACACGACCGTGATCGTCTGGGGCGAGTTCGGTCGCACGCCGCGGATCAATCCCGGCGCCGGTCGCGATCACTGGCCCCAGGTCATGCAAGCCTTCATCGCCGGCGGCGGCATGAAACTGGGCCAGGTCATCGGCTCAACGACCAAGAACGCCGAATACGCCAAGGACCGCCCGGTTCACTTCCACGAAGTGTTCGCCACCCTCTATCGCAACCTGGGCATCGACGTGAAGACTGCCCAACTCATCGACACCGCCGGCCGCCCGCAATACCTGGTCGATAAGCGCGATGTGATTTCGGAATTGGTATAAGTCGCGTAGCACGAACCCCCTGGTTCGTGCGAGCGAGTACACCATAGTTGCAATTCACCAGGCCCCTGCATCCAATGATGTAGGGGTTTTGTGTTGAGCCATTAGTTTGGGGTTGAATTTCATGCGAATTGCATTTGCTTTGCTGTTCTCCGCTGCGGCGCTATTGCCTTGCCCCGTTCTGCATGCCCAAGAATTGCAACCAGTTCCCAGTGTTAAAGACGTCGTCGCGCCCCCAGCTCTCACCGAGTACAAAGGCCGCCGCATCGCGCAGACGATGCACTATCTGGGGGCGGAGTGGCTGACGCGTGACGACCGGGAGCAAGAAGAACGCTGCTCGCTGATGCTCACCAACCTGGGCGTGAAGCGGGGGATGAACATTTGCGACATGGGCTGCGGCAACGGCTTTTATACGTTGCAACTCGCGAAGATGGTCGGCGAGAAGGGGCATTTGTACGCAGTCGATATTCAGCCGGAGATGCTGAAATTTCTCAACGACCGGGCGGACAAGCAGGGGATCAAGAACATCTCCCCGATTCTCGGCACGTTCACGAACCCGCGACTGCCGGCGGGCAAGATCGACTTGATCTTGTGCGTCGATGTCTATCACGAGTTCTCGCACCCCGAGCAGATGCTCGCCGCAATGCGCGAGTCCCTTTCTCCCGAGGGCCTGATCGTGCTGGTCGAGTTCCGAGCCGAGGACTCCAAGGTGCCAATCAAGCCGGAACACAAAATGACCAAGGAGCAAATCCTCAAAGAACTGCCCCCCAATGGCTTCAAGCTGGCCAAGGAATTTGAGCGCCTCCCCTGGCAACACATGATGTTCTTCGGCCGGGATGACGCCGCGGGTAGCGCGCCGCGTGAATCGCGGCGACCTGGCTCTCGCCAATCGCAACCATAGGGAGCAATACGTTGGTTAGAACTTGAACACTAGCGGCGTGAGCCCGATCGTCACAATGCCAATCAGCACGTCCAGCGGCAGGCCGACTTTGACGTAGTCGCTGAAGCGGTAGCCGCCGGGGCCGTAGACCATCAGGTTGGTTTGATAGCCGATGGGGGTCGCGAAGCCGGCCGAGGCGGCGATCATGATCGCGATCACGAAGGGGAAGGGACTCACTTCCAAGTTCGTTGCCGTCGCCATCGCGAACGGGAACATCAAAGCGGCAGCGGCATTGTTGGTGATCAGTTCCGTCACGAGCACCGTGGTGAAATAAATGATACCCAGCGCCAGCCACGGATTCTTGCCGGCGAGCGAAAGCAGGCCGTCGGCGACATGTTTCGCGGAGCCGCTGACTTCGAGCGCTTTGCCCAACGCGAAGGCGGCCGCAATGGCCAGCAGCACTTCCCAGTTGATGCTCTTGCGGGCGTTCTCGACGGAAACGCACTTCGTCAGAATCATCAGCCCCGCGACGATGAACGCGGCAATCAGGACCGGAATGATTTCGAGCGCTGTCAGCAACACCAGACCGCCGAGCAGTGCCGTAGCGAGCAATGCTTTCTCATGATGCGGCGGCGAACTGTTCTCAATCGTCGAGACCAGAAAGAAGTCGCGCGAGCTCCGTTGCTGTTCCGCGAAGGATGGATGGGCTTCGACCAGCAGCACATCGCCCGGCTTGAGCACGATGTCGCCGATCTTTTGCTGCAGCCGCACGCCGTTGCGGGCGACAGCGACGACCACCGCGTTGTAATGATTGCGAAACCGCGATTCGCGAATGGTCTGGCCCACGAACGGGCAGGTGTTGCTCACGACCGCTTCGATCAAGCACCGCTGCGGCCGCGGCGCGGCCAGCTTGTGGACTTCATCCGTCGCCGGCAGCAGGCCGCGAATCTTCTGCAACTCCACGACCGACTCGACGTTGCCCACGAACATCAGCCGGTCGCCGCCGTGCAGAATCTCTTGCGGCGAGACCGCGGGAATCACCACTCCCTCGCGTTCAATCTCGGCGAGAAACAGCCCGGGCAAGTGCCGCAGCCCGGCGTTCTCGATGCTCTTGCCCGTCAATTGGCTCCCCGGCTCCACATGCATCTCCACCGTATATTCGCGCGGATCATCGGCGGTGCTGATGGCGGGGCTGCGATCGGGCAACAGGTAGTAGGCGGCGAAAATCACATACAGGCCGCCGACAATCGCCGCGGGTACGCCAATCCAGGTGATGTCGAACATCCCTAGGGGCGGATTTCCCTCTTTGATCCACAATCCATTCACCACCAGGTTGGTACTCGTGCCAATCAGCGTGCAGGTGCCGCCGAGGATCGCGGCGTAGCTGAGCGGGA
Source organism: Anatilimnocola sp. (assembly GCA_043744755.1). GTDB lineage: Bacteria > Planctomycetota > Planctomycetia > Pirellulales > Pirellulaceae > Anatilimnocola. The sequence goes on along the minus strand of JAYTUF010000016.1, from coordinate 3,980 downwards.
TCATCAGCTTGCTGGCGGGGATTCGCTCCCGCCGGGCCAGATCGCTCACCGCGGGAATCAGCATCGCGACCAGCGGCGTGTTGTTCATGAACGCCGAGAAGAACATCGTGGGAAAGACGAGCCGCGAGATCGCCACCAGGGCCGTCTTCGGCCGGCCGAACAGTTGCTTGGCGATCCAATCGACGCCCCCTGTCTGCTGCACGCCGGCCCCGACAATGAATAGCACCGCGACTGTGATCATCCCTTCGTTCGACATGCCCGAGAGCGCTTCGCCCGGCGTGAGGATGCCCGTCAGCACCAACACGCACACGCCAATAATGAGCACCACATCGGGCGCAAGATTGGTGAACGTCAGCAGCCCCAAGATGCCCAGCACGAGCGACATTGTGAACTGCCCCTGCGAGAACGGCAGGTGAGGCCAAATGACTTTGGGATCGAAGGCGGCAAGGAGTGGTGGCATGGGGGAGGGAGGAAGGGATAAAGGGATAAAAGGATAAGGGACGAAGGGTGGAAGGGATAGTGGGATAAAGGAAATAGTATTCGGCTTGCTTATCTCTTCGTCCCTTTAATCCTTCTTGCCTTCAACTCCGCCTCCTCAAACCCGCTCACTCAACTTCGCCGCGAGCCTCGTCAGCGCTTCGCTGGCTTCATTTCGCGGAACGTGGGCGTGGATCAGGCTCATGCCGCTGCGGTCTTGCCAGGCTTGGCTGAGTGCGGCTTCAAACTCGCCTTCGGTGCGGACTTCATATCCGGTGCCGCCGCTGAAGATCTCGGGGAGCTTGCTGAATTTCCAAGGATGGATATTGTTGTATTCCCACTCGCCCGCGTGCAGGAACCGCTCGGTGCCATAGCCTTGGTTATCGAGCACGATGATCAGCGGACTCAGCTTGCGGCGGACGATGGTCGAGAGTTCCATGCCCGTCATTTGAAAAGCGCCGTCACCGACAATCACAATCACGCGCGCGTCAGGGCGGGCCGTCAGCGCGCCGAGCGCGGCGGGGACCGCAAAGCCCATCGAAGTGTAATAGGCGGGGCTGATGAATTCCGTCTTGGCGTGAATCGTTAGCTCCGTCGCCGCGAACAGCGAGTTGCCGATATCGGCGATCACAATCGTTTCGTCATCCAGTTGATCATCCAACCGCGCGATCAGCCGCCGCGTCGTCAGCGGCGCTTGCGGAGCGAGCACGAAGGGCTTGCGCTCCGGGCGAATATCGGCGGGAATGACGCGGTGCGGTGGCTGCGGACGATGCTTCGCGAGGCAATCAATGAACTCGGTCAAGCCCACGCCATGATAATGATGATGCCGAATCCGCAATTGCTCGCTGGTCGCATAGATGCACTTGGCGGGATCGAGATTGGCCGTGAAGATGCCGAGATTGAGATCGGTCATGAACGCGCCGAGCAGCAGCACGCAGTCGCTCTCCTCGACCAGCTTTGTCACTTCCGCCCGGCCCATCGCCCCTTCATACAGGCCGATATAGAGCGGGTGCTTTTCCGGAATCACGCTCTTGCCCAGCAGCGTGGCCGCCATCGGCACTTTCATTTGCTCCGCCAGGGCGATGACTTTGTCCTGCAAGCCAAAACGATGAATCTCGACGCCGGCAATCACCACCGGCCGCTGTGATTTGGTCAGCAGATTCGCGGCCTCGTCCGCAGCTTCTTCCGCGGCCTGAGGGTCTTGATCCGAGAGGGCCTGATGAAAGGCGTGCGAGATGTGCGGCACGACATCGACCATGTCGCGGGGGATTTCGATATAGCCCGGCCTTTTGAAGCGGGCCATCGCATCGAGCACGCGGTCGATCTCGCGGAAGGCGACGACCGGATCGTTCAGTTCCGCGCACGCGACGCACAGTTTTTCAAACACTTCAATCTGCGTCCGAAAATCACGCACCTTGTGATGCAGCAGCGGATTGTTCACCCGCTCATCAAGTCCCGGGGAACCGGTGATGACCAGCACGGGTGACTTCTCGGCATAAGCGCCGGCAATCGAGTTGCAGACGCTCAACCCGCCGACGCAATAGGTGACGCAGACCGCCCCCATCCCATGCACGCGGGCGTAAGCATCGGCCGCAAAGCCGGCACAGTCCTCGCGAGTGCAGCCCACGATGTTGATGGGGCTGCTTTCGAGCATTCCGTAAAATGTCAGAATGTAATCGCCGGGAATGCCAAACACATCGTCGATGCCATATTGCTGCATCCGCTGAATCAAATATTGGCCAATCGACAGCCCCCGCGGCGGCGGCCCGTGGCTCGCGGCGGCCTGGTTTCCCGTCTGCGGCATCGCTTCCAGTCGCGTCATGATGCGGTCTCCTCGCGTGGGATGGGCACTCTTGCCCGTCTCCCGCCGGACGGCCAAGAGTGGCCATCCTACGGGTGAGTCTGCAGATTCCGTTCGCCTAATCCGTTACGAGCATTATACGCTTGACTGACCGCGACGTGCGGAAGACTACTTCAGCTCCTTGATCCGAAGCCGCCGATATTCCATCTGGCCACGATCCGCTTCGAGACCGATGGGGCCGGTGGCGGGGAGCGGATTGTCGAACTTCAGCGGTTCACCGTTGCAGGTGCAGGTGGCGACGCTGCCTTTCACGATCACTTCGATCTCGTTCCAGTCTTGCGGTCGATAGCTTTTGAGTTCCTTGTAAGGCCCGGCGACCAGATAATCGCGGCATTGCAACTGCGGCTTGCGGAGGAACACGCCGCTGTCGGCATTCACGCCGGCCCGGAATTCGAGCTTGAGATGAAAGTCCGTGGGGAACTCGCGAACCGTCCACATCTGCGCCAGGCCTTTGCCGGGGTTCACGACAATCCGGCCATCGCGGGCCGTGTAGCGACCATCGCTGGCGCTCGCTTTACCATCGAACGGAGCGCCGTCCTTGTAGTGCCAGCCGGTCAGGTCTTTGCCATTGAGCAATGGTTCAAAGCCAGCTTCCAGTTCAAACGCGCGATCCGATTGAAACGGCGAAGCGGGCAAGCCGGCTTCGTTCCAGAGATTGATATCGGGTGTGTTCGTCCAGCCATAACGAACTTGCACCGGAGAGGAAACGGAATCGGCCGAGACGCTGATCATCTCACCCGTGATCGTGGCTTTCGCCTCGACAAACTTGCCATCGCTCCCCGCGATAGTGAAGCCACGCAGCTCGCCGCCCTTGGCCACCAGGCCGCCGCCGATGTGCTTGAACGTCAGGATCGTCCCGTTTCCCTTGATGGTGATCGTGTCGTATTCAGGGCCCGAGTAAGCAATCTTCTCACCATAGGCGAGCGCTCTGGCGGCCAGCGCCAGCCGAGCGCCGACGGGTTGCTTTTGCGTGGGATGGATATCGGCTGCATCGCCTACGTCGGTGATGACTGCCATCGCCGTGTTCTGCGTCGTTTGCACGGTCAACCGTTGAGCCTCGCGAATCTCGGGGCTCATGCCGTTGTGGGGTGCGATCTGCACGAACAGGAAGGGGAAATCACCTTGGCCCCAAGCCTTCCGCCAACTGCCGATCAGGGCGGGAAATAGCGTTTGATATTCCTTGGCGCGACCGGAGTTCGATTCACCCTGATACCAAATGACGCCCTTGATGGCGTAAGGTTGCAGCGGCGCGATGCTGCCGTTGTACAGGCCGTAGGGACGGTTGTTGTTCTTGGCGGGATCGCCGGGCGCTTGTGGTTTGCGCGGCGCGGGTTTGCCGTCGGCCTTGGCTTTGGCGGCATCGGCTTCCCACTTTGTGAGTAGCTCGGCTTCTTGTTTTTGATAGGTTTCGATCGCGGCGGGATGATCGGCGACCTTCTTGGCCTGCACGGCGAACAGCGGCAGGAGCGTGGGATTGGCTTCCAGATCGACTCGGGCCGTCCAAGCTTCGGCCACGGTGCCACCAACCGCGGACTTGATCAGACCGACCGGCACGCCGAGGCTCTTTCGCAATTCCTTGCCAAAGAAGTAGGCGACACCCGAAAAGTTGGGAGCGCTTTGCGAGCTATCCACGGCCCACGTG
>JAYTUF010000015.1:0-3175 GCA_043744755.1 Anatilimnocola sp. | reverse complement strand
GCATGAAAGACAGCGGCCGCTACGGCGCAACTTTCGGCCAGAATCGCGACTTGCTCAGACAACATCGTCATCGGCAACGTCGGCCCGGCCTTTCCGTTCGCTTCGATCTTGAATTCAAGACCGCTCGGCGTCAGCACGGGCACAATGTGAATTCGCAATTCCAGCGAAGCTAATTCGCGCAACAGCTCGGCGGTGGATTTTGGCGCGCTCATGTAGCCCTCCCAACTAGCTCTCGGCTATTGGCAGCGGCCGCAGATCGCAGCACGCTCGACAGTTCGGGCAGGAGAGAATCCGCCGCGTGAAACCAGTCGGGATTCAACTGCTCGACGGCCAAAAGCGCGCCGGCCAGTGTGGCAAAGGCACGGGCCAAGACCAGCCGCAGATACCGGTCGGCCAGCGAAATCCGCTTGACCGGTCTCATTAAAATTGCAACCATTGTTTTATCTCCGTTGGATTCCGCGAGCGGCAGCAACTTTCCAGGGCGCTGCCGTTTCGCATTTCTTGGCTTTTCACGCTGACGAGCTTTGTTTTTTTGCTTCGCCTTCTAAAAACCGCAGCCAGTCCGCGCCGAGTACGTACCGCTTGCGGCCAATCTCGATGACCCTGAGTCCTGCCTTGCGGCATTGGGTCAGCGCGTACTGCTGCAGCCCGGTTCGCCGGCGGAACTCACTGACGGTCAGGGCCTCGCCCTCGCGGACGATGCCGGGGGATTGGGTCGCTGTGTTCATATCGCGGCCGCCTCCGCCTGGGGCAACCAGCCACGGTCACGCATCGCGGCGACGATTAGCGGGATATGAGATTGTGGGACTGCTCGACGGCCGCCAACTCGCACCGGATCGGGCAGCGCACGTAGCTCGTACAGGCGGCCGATCTTCCAGGGCGGGATGATGCAGCCTTCGGCCGCGGCAATAGCGTCCGCAACTTGTCCGATGCTTAGGTAGGTTTCGTTCATTTTATTTGGCTCGCTTCGGTGTCGTGGTAGTCACCACTTGAACCGAATGCTACGCGACCTCGCAAAGTTTTGCAAACATCATTCAAAATTATGCGTTCGTTATGTTCTATATGTGCAATATGTTCGATATGTTCGATATGTTGATTTTGGCCGCGCACGAAAAAGCCCCGCCAGAGTGACGGGGCTCAATGATGTTGTTGCAACTGTTGCTGCAGACGAATCCGCAGCCTCTATTTCCTCAGTCGTTCGCGAAGCGCATTAGCGTATTCTCCGCGAATCAGCATCCTATCAAAAGTCTATCAGAATTGTTGTGTGATTCTGGATCTTTTAGTCATGGTTCAAATCCATGGAGGTCAACTTTCTCCCAGAATCAAGCCCTTCGGCAAAATCGCCCGAGGGCTTTCTCTTGGCAGCGACCAGTGCCTCGGCAACGCTAAGAATTAGGGTGGCTGAAATCAGCCGCCACGCGCTAGCGTGCGGTTCGGTCGCTGATACCCGTTCGGAACCGCAGGCTAGCGCCTGGCGGCTGATGAGACAACCGGTTGGCGTTGTTTAATCCGGCCGAGCTGCGCCTGATACGCCTTCCATGTTTTGCCGAATGCGTCTCAAAAAGGCGTTGCGAGCGGCGGCGGAATGGCCGATGATAGCAGGACCCTCCGATCATTCCCGGCACCCCCACCCACCTTCGATTCTCGGGATACAGTTTACATGCTGACGATCTTTGGCCGAAGGCGGCGTTTGTGCGATGGCTTGCCGCGACGCGAATTCTTGCAGATCGGGGCGTTAGGTCTCGGCGCTTTTGGTCTCGGCGCTTTTGGTCTCGGCGGTTTGGCGCTGCCTCAAATCTTGCGGGCGGAAGCGGCGGCTGGCCGGCGATCGCACAAGTCCGTCATCATGATTTACCTGTCGGGTGGTCCGCCGCATCAAGACATGTTTGATCTAAAGCCCGATGCACCCGCGGAAGTCCGCGGCGAATTTCAACCGATCTCGACGAACGTGCCGGGCCTGCAAATCTGTGAGCATCTGCCGCGGATCGCGGCCATGATGGATAAGTTCGTCGCCATCCGGTCGCTCGTGGGCGCGCAAGGCGGACATAGCTCGCTGCAATGCGCGACGGGACACGCCGGGCCTCAGCCGCGCGGAGGTTGGCCGTCGATTGGCGCAGTGGTCTCGAAAGTGCAAGGACCGCTCAATCCGTCGATTCCCCCCGCCATCGATGTCTCGCAAAAGATGGCCCACGAACCCTACAACATTCCCGGGCCGGGCTTCCTGGGCCTGGCACATACGCCGTTCCGCCCCGACCAGGAAACGCGGGCGAACATGAGCTTGCCCGAGGGTTTCGGCCTCGACCGCTTGGACGATCGAATGAATCTGCTCTTGAACCTCGATCGACTGCGGCGGGCGGCAGATGGCGCCGCGAGGCAGCAGCTCGATCCTTTCACCGAGCAAGCGCTGGACGTGCTGACTTCGAGCGCCCTGATGCAAGCCCTCGACATCAACCGCGAAAATCCTCAAGTGAGAGCCCGGTACGGCACGGACAACATCAATGCCCTGGGTCCGGCGCTCGGCCGCTTAGGTTATGGCGCCCTGATGTCGCGGTTCTTGCTGGCTCGCCGCCTCGTCGAGGCCGGTGCCCGGCTGGTCACTTGCTCCTTCGCCGATTTTGATTGGCATGGGAAAAACTTCGTTCACGGCAGGAGCGTGCTCCCGTTGCTCGATCAGGGCGTGTCCGCCCTCGTGCAGGATTTGCATGAGCGAGGGCTGGACCGCGACGTGACGGTGATTGTTTGGGGCGAGTTCGGACGCACTCCCAAGATCAACGACAAAGGAGGCCGCGACCATTGGCCCAACGTCGCCTGTGCCCTGCTGGCCGGCGGCGGGATGCGAACAGGGCAAGCGATTGGATCGACGGATGCAACCGCCGCCGAAGCTGTCGATCGCCCCGTCGAGTTTCCCGAAGTCTTCGCCACACTCTATCGCAACCTGGGCATCAACACGGATGCCACCACGATCACCGACCTCTCCGGCCGCCCGCAATACCTGGTCGATCGCCACGCACCCCTGCGCGAGTTGATTTAAGGAATCCCGACCGCGTCATAGGTCTAGCCCGGATTATTCATCCGTGTGGGAATTAAATGGCCTCCGGCTGCATCTAAGAAGTTGAATTACAACGACTTCTAACAACGCAGGGAGGCCGGGGATGAGTATACAGACTGTGGGGCA
>JAYTUF010000014.1:0-3177 GCA_043744755.1 Anatilimnocola sp. | reverse complement strand
GGAGCGTGGCTGGTCGTTGCAAGACAACATCATCTACACGCATCTGCAACTTCTCAGCAGACATCCGGATAGCCTGATCGTCCGCAAATGCGGCAGCGAAACAGCAGCCCGGGCAAGTGATTATGCAGCCCGGGTCCTGAGCGCGGGTGAACCGGATGATGAGAACTATCACGCGGCTTTGAGCGATTTCGACTTCTGGCTCCGCAGCGATGGCCATCGCCGCAATCCCGGTACGACGGCCGACCTGCTCGCCGCCGCGCTGTTCGCGGGGCTACGCGATGATCTGTTGCAGCCGCCTTATCGCTAATCGCTCAGCGGCAGCGCCAGAGCACGTGATCGGCAATTCCCAGCCGTTCTTGCGCGGCGTTGATCTCGGCTTTGAAGCGATGCGCGTCGTTGGGATAGCCGGCCGTCGCCTTGAGGCCGGGAACTTGCTCCTGCCAGAAGCGATTGAAGGGACGCAAGGCAATCTCGCGCAGATACTTGGCCGTCATCGAAGCGAGGGCTGCGGCGAGCATCCGTTCTCCCTTGGCCAGGAACCGCAGCTCGATGTTTTGGCCGGCGTAGGTCAAACGATAGACGCTTTCCATTTTCGATTCGTGAATGACCCGCACCGGCTCCTCGCCGAAGGTGTGCTGAATCAAGTGTGCATAGTAATCGCGGCCGCCATGCTTGTCGCAGGTGATGATCGCGGGCAACTGCGGCAGATCATCGAGCAAGCCCTTGATGAGGTTGAGAGTGACGAGCGATAGGACCGTTGCCTTGTTCTCGTGGCGAACCACTTCGTCATTAAACTGGCCGGGAAAAACCGCTGTCGCGCGAAGCGACTTCACCTCAACGCCTAAACTTCTCAAGCCCGCGCCCAGTGAATCGCGGCGGGCGCCGATCCGGTGCGGGCAAGCGTCGATGGGCAGCGGCTCCTCCTCGGATTCATGCCAGGCAAGCGCAGCCCGCTGCGCTAGAGCCGTGCCGGCGATGGCCTCCCAGAGTTGTGTCACCGTTGCCGGTTGTTGGCCCGCGAGCGCGAGGCAGGTAAGCACCCCCTCTTCAAGCTCGGCCAGGCCGCTGCCGGAAGAGTACAGCGCTTTTGAATCGGCGATCACCAATCGTCGATCATTTTTCACAACTTCCGTGGCGACAAGTTTCTTCAGCACTTTGTACAGCACTTCGGGAAGTGTGGTGCGTGGCGCCTGCCAGGCGCTAGCTGCCACAACCAGTGGCCCCAGGTTGGGTCCGTAACCAGCTTCGTCCGTGCCAATGAGCAGGTGCCTCAGTACTGGTGCTTCCATTACTTATTTTGCTCACTCGTTCATAGGGCAGGCGCTTCCGAAGTACTTAAATGTTGCCTGTTTCGACGATCAAATTCGTGTTCCAAACAATCCGCCTGTTTCCGTGGCGTCGCTTAGCCGAACAGGATTCAGAAAGCGCGCGGGCTCAAAATGCGGAGAGAACTCCGCAGACTCCAAAACGTCGGAATTCATAGTCACTATGTACTGAAATCCATTTCGTTCGGATTGTTCTGCACCTATCTCGATGGCCTTGGCAATCTGTCGGCTGTCCATCCCATCGAACAGGTGACTGTCATGAATAAGAAATCCAGGGCCGAGTTTCCGTCGGGACCACAAGACGGCCAGCATCATATCGAAGCAGAAAATCTGCATATTGCGAATTCCCTTGCTACGACCACCTTCAACGGTTATTGCGAATTCTGGCCCATTTTCAGTTACGTCTATTGTGAGGCTGCCCTCGTGATCGGAGATTCGCTGCGAAAACTCTTCAAAGACGACGATCGCCTCGTTGATCTGTTCGGAGTGTTCATCAAGGTCACGGGTGAGTCGTTGATGAATCCGCGCTCGTTCAATTGTTAGCTCGGTTTTCGTCGACTCCACTTGCCGAGCTAAGTCCAGGCGCTTTTTCAATTCGGAAACCTCGGCTTCTTGCCGAGTCAATTCTGTCTGAAGCTTCGTCATTTGGTCGATCGCGCCGTGTGAATCTAAGGTCTGGAGTATTTCCCGCCGCCGCCCATCTAGTTCATGTGCTCTCGCATTTCGCGTTTGAATTCGCGATTCTGCCGCGTCGACTTCGCTCTGTAGGTGCGATTTCCGGTTTCGAATTACGGCTTTGTGAAACTCCTCGACATCCGCTAGTCGTTTTAGGACATGGCCTGGAAGCACCACCTCCACTTCTGCATACATCATTTGAATGTCAGTGTTAATTGGAGGCGATTCTGTCGACAATTGTCTTTGAATAGCGTCAATCTTCTCTCGATCAAGAGTATTCAGATTTGAAAGTGATGATATTTCAATCGCTATGCGCGACGCTTCTTTCTCAAGATCGTGGTATTCGGGAAGGACTTGGAAGCTCGCCAATTCATCTCTGAGCTTCTTTACTCTCGCCTCCGCGACTGTGAGGCGTGTTCGCAACTCACCTGATCGCCCGACGAGTTCACCAAGGATTCCGTTATCAGATTCTTTACGAAGCGTGGCTAAAGTCTGTTCCTTCAGCCGGATCTTTTGCAAGGAGCGGGAGATTTCCCAATCCAATCCCAGCAGAAAGGAGAGACTAATCTGAGTGTTCCAATTTTGCTGCTTGGTGGAGTACTGACGGGCCTCTTGGAATCCGCCTGAGTTGTCCCGGCGACCAAAATACGAGATCAATGGCCTAAACGACGGACCGTACTTTTCGTCGTCACTTGCTAGTCCGAACATCTGGTTCGCAAGGATTGTCTTCCAATTCTCGTTGGTTAAGTGCGTTTCCCCGGTAATTCTCTCGAGTTTTGGCTGGAGCGGCCAATCATTGCTACTGGAATCGACGACGATTCTCGTCGAGGATTTGCCTGCACGAGTCACGGATAGACGATGCGATCGGAGTTCAAAATCGAGCGTAAAGTCATGGTTCTCTAACGCACTGCTGCGAAAGATCGAATCCGGCTTACAGTCCGCTCCCATCAAGAAGTGAATGATCTCAATCAGGCTCGATTTACCGGAACTGTTCCTTGTTTGCCTATCGGTTGCCCCGGAACTCTTGTCAGCGAGCAACAAGTTCAGCCCGGCTCTGAGAGAGATCGCCTTGAAAGTCGGCAACGAACTCGAAATGCGATGAATCATCGTTTGGTTCGCTTTGAAATCCGCCCGCGATTGAATTCGATTGGGCGCAACCGGCCGCCCGCTCAGGTGC
>JAYTUF010000013.1:0-3184 GCA_043744755.1 Anatilimnocola sp. | reverse complement strand
CGGATCACTTACAAATAGCGACTGAAAACACAAGTTTCATGAGCAGCGACCTAAGAACCAACCCGCCGTCGAATTTGGGCGGACAACCCACACCGACTCCGCATCCGGTGAAGGCCCCGCAGTCGCGCAGTTTCGCGGCCGACGCCTGGCGGCGGTTTTCGCGCCGCCCGCTGGCAATGGCGGCGTTGCTGTATGTGATCGCCCTGGCAGTGGTCGCAATTTTTTCACCGGCGATTGCCGGAACTCGGCCCGTCGTCTGCAAATACAAGGGCCGACTTTATTTTCCCTGCCTGTATTACTTCCGTCCGGCGCTTGAGAACCCAGTTTTTTTCACGGACGGATTTCAGCAGCGGTTCTATTACAATCTCAAGTCGAAAGATCCGAACAGCTGGGCCATCTGGCCGTTGATCTATCAAGATCCGAGTCGAGGCGTGGAGGCTGGCGAATTCCCCGGTGTTCCTGCAAATCCCACGGGGATCAAAGGCCAGCCGAACCGCTTCAATTGGATGGGGACCAGCGGCGATGTCGGCATCGACGTGATGGCTCAAATGGTACATGGGACGAAGATCGCGCTCCTCGTCGGCTTTGTCTCGACCGGCATCGCCGCGCTCATCGGCATCGTGCTGGGTGGCACGGCCGGATACTTGGGGGGCCTTGTCGATATTCTGATCAGTCGCTTTACCGAAATCGTCATGTGCGTTCCCCCGTTGATCTTGATCCTGGCGCTGATCGCCATCGTCGATAAACCTTCGATCTGGTACACGATGATGGTCATCGGCCTGACGAGTTGGCCTTCCATCTCTCGGCTCACCCGCGCAGAATTTCTGAAACTCCGCTCGGCCGAATATGTAACCGCCGCGCGGGCCATTGGCGCTAGCACGCCGCGGATCATTTTCTTTCACATTCTTCCCAACGCGATGGCGCCGGTCCTCGTGCCGATTTCGTTCGGCATCGCCGCTGCAATCTTGCTCGAAGCGGGCCTCAGCGTCCTGGGCATCGGCTCGCCGCCAGAATCGCCCAGTTGGGGAACGATCCTTAATCAAGGTCGCAGTAATCATGCTCTCTGGTGGCTCGTCTTCTTCCCCGGCTCCGCCATTTTTCTCACCGTGCTCGCTTACAACCTGATCGGTGAAGGTTTGCAAGAAGCGACCGACCCGCGGTTAAGAGAATCGATGAAGTGAGTGGGTGTTTAGTGTTTGGTGTTTGGTGTTTTGAGATTTGAACTTGTATGACAACCGCCACTGCTGCCCCTCCAAAGCCAAAACAGCCACTGCTCGAAGTGGATAATCTGGCGACGTTTTTTTATACCGAGACGGGCGTGGTCCGGGCGGTGGATCATGTTTCATTGCGGCTCGATGAAGGGAAGACGCTGGGGATTGTGGGGGAATCGGGGTCCGGCAAGAGCGTGACTTCTTACTCCATTATGCGGCTGCTGGCGGGGGCGGGGAAGATTGAGCCGCTGAGCAGGATTTCCTTCCTGGGGCGGGACCTGGTCAAGCTGCCGGAGCCGGAGATGCGGCGGATTCGGGGCAAAGAGATCAGCATGATCTTTCAAGAGCCGATGACTTCGCTTAACCCCGTCTTCACCGTCGGCGCGCAGGTGATGGAAGCGATTCGGCTGCATCAGAACGTGACCAAGGCCGAGGCCCGCGAGAAGACCATCGGCCTGTTTCGCGAAGTGGGGATGCCCGATCCGGAGAAGCGGGTCGATTCGTATCCGCATCAAATGTCGGGCGGCCAAAAGCAGCGGGTGATGATTGCGATGGCCCTCTCGTGCAATCCCAAGCTGTTGATTGCCGACGAACCGACGACCGCGCTCGATGTGACCATTCAAGCTCAAATTCTCGATATCCTCCGCCGGCTGCGCGATGAGCGGGGAATGAGCGTGCTCTTCATCACGCACGACCTGGGCGTGATCGCCGAAATTGCCGACGACGTGGCCGTCATGTTGCAAGGCAAGATCGTCGAGTATGGCAAGGTACACGATATTTTCTCGAACCCGCAGCATCCGTATACGAAGGGCCTGCTCGCCTGCAAGCCGCGGCTCGATACGCCGTATAAGATCCTTCCTACCGTTGCCGACTTCATGGAGACGAGCGGCGCTGGGGATTCGTTCAAGGTCATCGAAAAGAAAATCGGCCCCGAGCGCTTGCAGCAGCTCACCACGCAGGGCCGCGGCCGGCTGCTGCATCCGCGGTCGGAACTGAAAGCCATCGGTCATCCGTGGGAAGAGAGCCAGCACGCGCCCGATACGAAGGCGGTGCTCGAAGGTCAGCAACCATTGCTGTCCGTTAAAGACTTGAAGGTGTACTTCCCGGTGAGAAAAGGGATTTTGCTCCGCGTGGTCGATCACGTGAAGGCCGTGGATGGCATCAGCTTCAATATTTACCGCGGGCAAACGCTGGGTCTGGTCGGCGAATCGGGCTGTGGGAAGACGACGGCCGGCCGGGCGATTCTGCGGCTGATCGAGCCCGATGCCGGCGTGGTGACTTACGCGGGCGTCGATCTGGCGAGGCTCTCCGGCGGCGAGATGCGGCAGATGCGCCGGAAGATGCAGATCATTTTCCAAGACCCCTACGGCAGCATGAACCCGCGGTTGACCATTGAAGCAGCCATTACCGAGCCGATGATCATTCAGAAGATCGGCAGCGGCAGCCAGGACCGCCGCGATCGCGCTGTCGCCCTGCTGGAAGAAGTGGGCATGAAGGCGGAACACCTGGGCCGTTATCCGCATGAGTTCTCCGGCGGGCAGCGGCAACGCATCTGCATCGCCCGCTGCCTGGCCGTCGAGCCGGAGTTCATCGTTTGCGACGAATCGGTTTCCGCCCTCGATGTATCCGTGCAAGCTCAGGTGCTGAACTTGCTCAAACGGTTGCAGGAGAAGCGGGGCTTGACGTACATCTTCATCAGCCACGATCTGAGCGTGGTCAAATTCATGGCCGACATGATGGCCGTGATGAATCAGGGAAAGATTGTCGAGTTTGGCCCTTCGGAAAACATTTACGCTCGGCCGCAAGAAGAATATACGCGGCGGCTGATCGACGCCACGCCGAACGACTCACTGGAGAACATCCGCCAGCGGCAAGCGTTTCGCGAAACCGCGCTAGCGAAGCGGATGTCGTGAACGCCAGGGGTCGGGAGTCTTTGGCGAAGAATACTTCTCAAAGTAGTAAATCGTTATTCG
>JAYTUF010000012.1:0-3203 GCA_043744755.1 Anatilimnocola sp. | reverse complement strand
TTGACAGCGATGGCGACAAACAGTTCGACAAAGTTCGCACCTATTGCGACCGCGTAAAAAGCTGCCAGGGAATTCTCGCCCTCAACGGCGAAGTGTTCGTCACGGGCGAAGGGCCCGATGGTCCCGCCCTCTATCGCCTGGCTGATCGCGACCGCGATGGCTTGCTGGAAGATGTCAAAACCGTTCTGAAGCTGCCCACCGACGTGGCTGAGCATGGCGCTCACGGCTTGGTGCTCGGGCCGGATGGCTTGATCTACGTCATGGTCGGCAACCATGTGAAATTGCCGAAGGATGCCGAGGCCGGCAGCCCGCATCGCGATTATTACGAAGGCGATCTGGTCGGTCCCAAGTATGAAGATCCCACCGGTCACGCGGCTGGTGTGAAAGCCCCCGGCGGAGTCGTGATTCGGACCGATCCGACCGGCAGCGGCGTACAAATCGTCGCCGGCGGACTCCGTAATCCCTACGACCTGTGCTTCAACCGCGAAGGGGAAATGTTCGTTCACGATGCCGACATGGAGTCGGACGAAGGTCTCCCCTGGTATCGTCCCACGCGACTCGCCCACATCCTGCCCGGCGGAGAATATGGCTGGCGCAGCGGTTGGTCGAAGTGGCCCGACTATTACATCGATTCGCTCCCCGCCACGCTCGATACGGGCAAGGGTTCGCCCACCGGCATCGTCTCGTACAACCACTTCATGTTTCCGCTCCGATATCACGGCGCGATCTTCACCGCCGATTGGTCGCAGGGAAAAATCGTCGCCGTCAAAATGAAACGAAACGGTGCGACGTATCAGGCCACGCAGGAAGTTTTCCTCTCCGGGAATCCGCTGAATGTGACCGATCTCGATGTCGGCCCCGATGGCGGGCTGTATTTCGTCACCGGCGGGCGCGGCACGGCCGGCGGTGTGTACCGCGTGATGTGGAAGGGGACTGTTCCCGAACAAATCTCGAATCTGGGCACCGGCCTGGCTGCCGTCATTCGCCAGCCCCAAATCGGCAGCGCTTGGGCGCGGCAGAATGTCGCGGCGCTGAAGAAGCAACTCGGCCCCGAATGGGCGCCCAGCATGTTGGGCGTGGCTCAATCCGCTGCCAATCCGCCCAACTATCGCTTACAAGCGCTCGACCTGATGCAGCTCTATGGCCCCGAGCCAACGCCCGAATTGTTGCTGCAACTCTCGAATGAAAAGAATGAAGTGGTGCGCGCCAAGGCCGCCACGCTAATGGGTTTGCATCCCAGCGAAGAAGGCCATGTCCGGCTGATTGAAATGCTGGACGACGGCGACCGCTTCGTCCGCCGCAGCGCCTGCGAAGCCCTCTCCCGCGGCGATCAAGCTCCGCCGGTCGAGAAGCTGCTGAAGTTGCTCGGCTCCGACGACCGCTTTGAATCGTGGTCCGCTCGCCGGCTGCTGGAACGGATGCCGATGCAGGCGTGGAAGAAGAAGGTGCTCGAAGCGCCCGGTCATCGCCTGCTGATTCAAGGCGGACTGGCCCTGCTGATTGCCCATCCCAGCAAAGATCATTCGCTCGAAGTGCTGCAACATGTGCAGAAGCACATGCAGACCTTCGTCAGCGATGGCGACTTCATCGACCTGTTGCGGCTCACGCAAGTGGCGATTCATCGGGGCGAAGTGCCGCCAGATGAATTGCTCGCGCTGCGTAAGTTGTTGACGGATGAGTTCCCTTCGGGCGAACCGACGATGAACCGCGAATTGATTCGCTTGCTCGTCGCGATGCAAGAATCGAGCATCACGCCCCGCTACCTGGAGTATCTCAAGTCCGGCGTGACCGATGCCGACAAGCTGCACCTGGCCATGCACCTGCGGTTCATCGAAACTGGCTGGACGCCCGAGCAACGCCTGGAGCTTTTGAAGTTCTACGAAGCGGCCAACGCCAAGAAGGGGGGCGGCAGTTATGCCCGCTACATCATCGCGGCCACGCGCGACTTCGCCAAAACGATGAACGAGACCGAGGCCCGGCTGGTCCTCTCGCAAGGGACCGAAATGCCCAATGCGGCCCTCGGCGCGCTCTATATCATGCCCGAAAAACTCGACGAGACCATGCTGCAGTCGCTGGTCGATCTCGATGGCCGTCTGGCCGATCGCGATGGCGATTCATATCAACGATTGAAGGTCGGCATCGTGGCGGTTCTTTCCCGCAGCGGCGATGACGCGTCGTATGGATATCTCCGCAAAGTCTGGGAGCGCGATCCCGATCGCCGTCAGGCCATTGCCGTGGGTCTCTCGCAAAAACCCGACGGTGACAATTGGTCTTACCTCGTTCGCAGTCTGCCTGCTCTCGAACCAAACGCCGCGCGGGAAGTACTCGCCAAACTGGCCACCGTGCCGCAAGCGCCGGAAGAGGTCGATCCCTATCGCAACGTGATTCTGCTCGGCCTGAAGATGAAGGAAAAGGGTGCCGAGCCGGCGATCGAGCTGCTGCAATACTGGACCGGCGAGGAACTGAGCGCCGATGGCGATACCGCCACGAAACTGACTGCCTGGCAGAAATGGTTCTCGCAAAAATATCCCGAGCTGCCCGAAGCGGAGATGCCCACGCAGCCCGACGCCAAGTACACCTTCGACGCCCTCTATTCCTATCTCAACAGCGAAGAGGCCGAGAAGGCGACCGCGACCCGCGGGGCCGACGTCTATGTGAAAGCCCAGTGCGCCAAGTGCCACCGCTTCGGCGACAAGGGCGAATCGATGGGCCCCGACCTGACGACGATGGCCAACCGCTTCACCAAGCGTGAGATGCTGGAATCGATTTACTATCCGTCGCTGGTCGTCTCGTCGCAGTACGCGGCGAAAACGATCCTCACGACCGATGGCAAAACCTACAACGGCATCGTCGCCCCCGGCGGCGGTGGCGAGACCGTGGTGCTGACCGACAAGGGAGAGCGGATTGCCCTCCCCGCGGCCAGCATCGAAGCGATCAAGCCTAGCAAAATCTCCGCCATGCCCGCCGGCCTGCTGGAAACTCTCACGCCGGAAGAAATCGCCGACCTGCTGGCCTACCTGCAAAAGAACGGCAAAACGGGCGTCGCCCGCCGCCCGCTGGAACGGCTAGATCGTTAAACGCCGTGCGGCAAGTTTCCAACGAAGTCACGTAGCTCGCAGCCGTGCTGCGAGCGAGTGCAGCGCCGTCGGCCTCCGGCCACTCGCCCGCAGCACGGCTGCAGGCTACGTCTTCCCGGGCCATTA
>JAYTUF010000011.1:0-12609 GCA_043744755.1 Anatilimnocola sp. | reverse complement strand
CGTCGCGAGCAAATCGAGCGGCGGATGCCGGACGATTTCGACGACCTCACCGACGAAGAACAACAGCGAATTATCGATCAGTTGGAATCAGAGGTTCTCAGCACCGATCCCGCCGTGCTGCGCGAAGAGATCGGTCGGCTGACGAAGCTCGTCGACCAGGCGAAAGTGCTTGAACAGCGTGACATTCAATCGAAACTTCTAAAGCTCCGGGCCGTTTTGCAGGAAGAAGGCGTCTTCGCCGACCCTAAGATGCGGTTGCTGATCTTCACCGAACACAAGGACACTCTCGACTTTCTCGCCGGCGACGGCAAGGATGACCGGCCGCTGGGCAAATTGCGCGAGTGGGGCCTCACTGTCACGCAAATTCACGGCGGCATGAAGATCGGCGACCGCGATACGCCCGGGTCACGCATTTATGCTGAGCGAGAGTTCAAGGAATCGGCGCAAGTTCTCGTTGCCACCGAGGCCGCTGGAGAAGGTATCAACCTGCAGTTCTGCTGGCTGATGATCAATTTCGACATCCCGTGGAATCCTGTGCGACTGGAACAGCGCGTCGGTCGCATCCATCGCTATGGACAAGAGAAAGACTGCATCATCTTCAACTTCGTGGCGCAAAATACCCGCGAAGGACGCGTGCTGCAAAAACTGATCGAACGGCTGATTGAAATCCGCGACGATCTGGGGAGCGACCAGGTCTTCGATGTCGTCGGAACCATCTTCCCGTCGAATCAGCTCGAACGGCTGTTTCGTGATATGTATGCCCGCGTCACCGACGAGCACCAAATTCAGGATCGAATCGTCCGCGACGTAAGCCCGCAGCGTTTCCGGGCCATCACCGAAAGCGCTCTCGAAGGCCTTGCTAAGAAGGAACTCAATCTTTCCGCCATCGTTGGTAAATCGGCCGAGGCGAAGGAACGCCGCCTGGTGCCAGAAGTGGTCGAGTCTTTTTTTCTCGAAGCTGCGCCTGAATCGGGACTGACGCCGAAAGAGACAGGCAAATCAACCGGAGTCTTCCGAGTTGGCAAAGTGCCGCGTAATTTGCTGCCGATCGGGGATCGTCAGGAGGCACGCTTCGGCAGGCTCGGTCGTGAATATGGCAAAGTCGTGTTTCAAAAGGCGCTGCTTCCTTCCGATCCGACGCTTGAATGGGTTACGCCCGGACATCCGCTGTTTGAAGCGGTCCGCTCGGATTGCCTCACTCGCTGTGACGATGATCTGCGTCGCGGTGCAGTTTTCTACGACCTGCACCGCCCAACGCCAGCGCTACTTGATGTCTTCGCCGCGTCGATCAAAGACGGCCGCGGCAGCACGTTGCATCGGCGGCTGTTTGTGGTTGAGACGATGGCAAGTGGCGAAATGCAACTCCACGAGCCCACCGTCTTTCACACGATCTCACCAGCGCCAGCGCAAACTTCGCCGCCTGGCAATTTCAACGTGCCTGAACGAACCCGCGTCGAACAGTTTCTTTATCAGCAGTCGCTAGAGCCGTGGATTGCGGTTTCTGCCGCCGACCGGCTGGCGGAAGTCTCTCGCGTAGCTGGGCATGTCGAAATCAGTCTCAACACGCTCATTGATCGCCAACAGTTGCAATTCGCTGAGTTTGAGAACCGTCGGATCGCCGGCCAGAACGTCCCTGGCCTGGAAGGGATCATCGCCCAGGCAGAGCAGCACTTGGATGAGCTGAACAATCGGCTAGAAACCCGCAAGCGTGAGCTGGAGCTCGAACGCCATTGCATTATTTCCGACATTATGCACATCGGCCGGGCCTGGGTTTTGCCACATCCTGAGCGGGCCAGCCCGCAACTGGCCCCGATGGTTTCCGATCCGGAGATTGAGCGGATTGCCGTTCAAGAAGCAATCCGCCACGAAGAAGCCCGGGGCTGGATCGTCGAAAGCGTCGAATCTGAAAACCGTGGCTTTGATCTCCTCAGCCGGCGGCCGCATCCCGAGGACCCCAGGACATTCGTTGAGGTGCGATTCATCGAGGTGAAAGGTCGCGCCGGCGTTGGAATCGTGGCGCTCAGCGAGAACGAGTACCGCACGGCCGAACGGTTGAAAACCGACTATTGGCTGTACGCGGTTTTCAACTGCGCTGCCACGCCGCAATTGCACTTGGTTCAAGATCCTGCGCGACTTGGGTGGCGACCGGTCGTCACGGTCGAGCATTATTCGCTCGATCCGAAGCAACTTTTGGAGGGAGAGAATCTGTAATGGATGACGCTTCAGTCCCTCCGAAAGACGATGTTTTAATCGAGCGCCTGCTGTTGCGCCCGGAATCCAGCAACTTCGAGTGCAAGCGGATTGGAAAGATCGACAAACTCTTGGAGTCGGTGGTTGCGTTCGCCAATTCTGAGGGCGGGATCATCGCATTGGGACTGGAAGACCCCGACAAAGCCGAAGGGCGAGACCGCGTCTACGGCATCCAAGGCCACCCGACGAATTGGGATGAACTCCAGCGAAAACTTCGTTCCCGAATCACCGAGCCCGACCAACTTCCGCATACGTCTCAAGAGACCGGTTGCACACTCCGCGACGGCACTCATGGTTCCATCATCTTGCTCAAGATCGCCAAAAGCAGCCGTGTTCACAGCATCGTTGATGACGGGACGTTCGTGCGGCTTACCAAAGGCAACAAGCACCTCACGGCGACCGAAATCAACGACCTTTGCCACACACGCGGCGTCATTTCCGCCGAATCGCAAACGGAAGAAGTCGATTTCGAGCTGCTCGATACCGACCATTGGCGCGCTTACGCCTCAAAGCGAAAACTAACCCGGCCAATCGAGCAGGCAATGTTTCACATCGGGCTTGCCAAGAAGAACGCAGACGGACAAATTCGCCCGACGCGCGCCGCAGTTCTGTTGTTCGCTGAAGAACCTTCCGGCGTGCTCGCAGGGAAGGCGGCCGTGCGCATCTTTCACTATCGCGGAACTCAGGTTTCCACGGATCCCAACACAAACTTGGTACGTCCCCCGACAACGGTAGCCGGTCCGTTGGCCCGACAGATTGTCGATGCCCGTCAGGCTGTGATCAACGAGCTCGCCGGTCGAGTGCAATTTGGCCCCCTTGGATTCGAGATCGTGCAACGGTATCCGCTGCGTGTCATCGCCGAGGCAATCACGAATGCCATCATCCATCGGGACTACCGACTCGCCTCGGATATTATCGTTCGCATTTTCTCGGATCGCATCGAGGTCGAGTCGCCCGGCTTGCTCGTCGGCCCGGTGACCATCGGCAACATCGGTCGCATCGGCGCTCACAGCCGCAACCCGCTGATCGTTCAACACCTGCGTGAGTTCCCGAACCCGCCCAACCTCGACGCCGGTGAAGGGGTCCGCATGATGTTCGGCACCATGCGAGAATCCGGCCTGTACCCGCCGATCTACCTCACACGACCCCGCTTGGACAGGGAGGCGGTGCTGACCATGCTGCGTAACCAAAACCGACCGTCCATCTGGGAGCAGGTCGTCGAATATCTCGAACGGCAGGGGTCGATCGGCAATGCTGAAATGCGGCAACTGCTCGATACCAACGACACGTTGGCTGCGTCTAAGCAACTAAAGGCCTGGGTTGGACAAGGCTTGCTGATCGTGTCCAATCCCAACGCTGGCCGCAGTCTGCGACGTTATACCCGTGCCGATCTCGATCCTAACGACGAATCGTTTTCCAATCCACTTGGAAAACGACCGTCGTGAGTGATGTAAAGTCAAACATGACAACATGTTGCAGCCTTCGTCATTATCCAAACCGCCTTTTTGCCTGCCGCGAATGAACTACCCCAAGCGTCTCATCGAAGTCGATCTTCCCATTGCTCGCATTTCGGCGCATGCGCGGCGGGAGAAGTCGATTCGGCATGGGCATATCAGCACGTTGCACATCTGGTGGGCGCGGCGGCCGCTGGCAGCGTGCCGGGCGGTGATTTGCGCGGCGCTTTGGCCTGACCCGGCGGACGAGCAGTGTCCGCCCGCGTTTCGTGTCGCAGCCGTTGCGGCGATCAAAGCATTTGCCGGCCGGATCTTTCCGCAGCGGCTGAGCGCCGAGGGGCACGAGCTCCAAACGACCGTTTCGAAGGAGAACTGGGGACGCTGGGAAGCCATCGCTGGCGGAACACTTACGCTCAGCGCCGATCAACCGGCCGACATGCCGATCCTGCGCATGGCTCTCTTGGACTTCATTGCTGACTTCGCCAACTGGGACAACAGCACGGTGCCGGCCTATTTGGAGACCGCCCGCGCGCTAACTCAGGCGGCTCACGAAGCGCTCGGCGGCGAACCGGGCACGCGGCCACTCGTCGTCGATCCATTCGCTGGCGGCGGCAGTATTCCGCTTGAATCGCTCCGCGTCGGAGCCGACGCGTTCGCCAGTGATCTCAACCCGGTGCCCGTATTACTAAATACTGTGGTGTTGGACTATATCCCCAAATACGGGCGGCGGTTGGCTGATGAGGTGCGCAAGTGGGGAACGTGGATCAAGCAGGAATCTGACCGAGTGCTCGCTGAGTTCTATCCAAAGGATGTGGACGGATCCACTCCAGTCGCATACCTTTGGGCGCGCACCGTGAAGTGCGAAGGCCCGGATTGTGGCGCAGAAGTTCCGCTCGTCCGGTCCTTGTGGCTTGCGAAAAAAACAAATTGCTCGGTTGCCTTGCAACTGGTTCCAAACCGACCCGCGAAGCATGTGGTATTTAAGATAATCGCAAAGCAGGGCAATGGTTGGGTAGACCAAGCTGACCACCAAACGAAGATGGCTAATCCGTCGTTTGATGGAACAGTGAAACGGGGGTCAGCTACTTGTCCGTGCTGTGGCTATACGACGCCGGTGGCTCGCGTACGTGACCAACTAAAGTTGCGGCGGGGAGGTGCGAACGACGCGAGATTGTTCTGCGTTGTAACTACTCACGAGAATGAATCCGGTCGACGCTACCGCCTTCCGACCGAGAATGATTTTGCAGTTGTGCGGAACGCAGCCACCGCGCTGAAGCAAATGCAAGATGCCCATGTGGGCGCAGTGTCCTTGGTTCCAAATGAGCCACTTCCTCCTCAGGGCACCCTTGGATTTCGCGTTCAACTTTATGGCATATCGAACTGGGGTGATTTCTTTACGTCACGTCAGTTGGTCACGTTGCTTTCGCTCGTGAGCTTGGTGGAGAAAGCAGGTAAGACGATTGCTAAGGAATCGGAAGAGTCGTTTGCTGAGGCGGTCCAAGCGATTCTTGGCTTAGCCGTCAGTCGCTTTACGGACATTTTTAACTCGCTTTGTATGTGGGAAACCTCAAAGACTCAGGTGCGGCATCTGTTCACGAGGCAGGCGGTTCCGATGCTTTGGGATTTTGCGGAGACGAATGCCCGCGCTGATGCCGCGGGGAATTTCGACGTTACGCTTGCGACGATGGTACGAGTCTTAGACGCGACAGTCTTTTCATGTAGTCCGGGACATATCGAGCGTTCAGATGCGGCGAAGCATCCTCTTCCGGACGACTCCGCGTCGGCATTTATTACAGACCCGCCTTACTATGATGCCGTACCGTATGCAGACCTCTCCGACTTTTTTTACGTATGGCTCAAGCGCACTTTACCTGCGTCACTTCGTAGCAGTTTTGCCGATGAGCTAACGCCTAAAGCTACGGAATGTACCGTCGATGCTGTTAAAGGCAAAGATCGTGCCTACTTCGAGAATGCCATGAAGCAGGCTATGGTCGAAGGTGGCAGAATACTTGCGCCCAGTGGGATTGGTGTCGTTGTGTTCGCACATAAATCAACTGCTGGTTGGGAGGCTCAGTTGCAAGCCATGATCGACGCCGGTTGGATTATGACTGGTTCATGGCCAATTGACACTGAACTTGGCAATCGCCTTCGCGCACAGGGGTCGGCTGCGCTTGCCTCTTCCGTACATCTCGTCTGTCGCCCTCGCGAAAATGCTGATGGATCCGTGACTGAATCCGTCGGCGAATGGAGGGATGTGTTGGACGAACTTCCTTTGCGGATTCACGAATGGATGCCTCGATTGGCGGCCGAAGGTGTCGTGGGTGCCGATGCGATCTTCGCTTGCCTTGGGCCAGCGCTTGAAGTGTTTAGTCGTTATAGCCGCGTCGAAAAAGCCAACGGCGAAACTGCCGAATTGCGCGAATATCTCGAACACGTCTGGGCGGTCGTCTCGACCGAAGCCCTCTCGATGATCTTTCGCGACGCGGACGCCGCCGGCCTGGAACCCGATGCACGCCTGACCGCGATGTGGCTGTGGACTCTCGGCGGCAGCGCCGAGAAGACCGCCAGCAGCGGCGATGCGACAGCCGACGACGATAGCGCTGACTCAGAGGAAAATGAGGACGGAGCCCCCAAGAAGGCCGCCAAGGCGAGCGGATTCACGTTGGAGTACGACGCGGCTCGCAAGATCGCTCAGGGCTTGGGGGCTGATCTCGAAAAGAACGAATCCATTGTTGAGGTGGGCGGCGACAAAGCACGCTTACTTCCGGTAGCCGAACGCACGGCCTACCTGTTCGGCAAGGAGGCTGCTAATGCACCGACTGGCAGTCGTAAACCGAAGAAGGCGAAACAGAAGTCCTTCTTCGATGATCTCACTGATGCGGGAATTGCCGACGAAGGCTGGGGCGAACTCAAAGGCCCGCCGCCTGGCAGCACCGTCCTCGATCGCCTCCACCAGGCCATGATCCTCTTCGCCGCCGGCCGCGGCGAACTGATGAAACGCTTCCTCATCGACGACGGCGTCGGCCAAGACGCCCGCTTCTGGAAACTCGCCCAATCCCTCTCCGCCCTCTACCCACCCGGCACCGACGAACGCCGCTGGGTTGAAGGCGTGCTGGCGCGGAAGAAGGGCCTTGGCCTGTAGAATGGCAGCAAACGCATGAATAACTCGAATTGCAGGTATTGATCAATGGCTAATCCGCAGATTGGAATCCGTGAAATCTCGATTGAGAATTTTCGCGGCATAGAGCAGATCGCGCTGAAGTGGGTAGGACCAAGCAATTTGCCAACTCAGGTTGTCGTGCTGGGGGGGCCAAATGGCTGTGGCAAAACTTCAATCCTTGAAGCGTGTTTGCTCGCGTGTGGGCATCCGGCTGCTCTGCGGGGCAAGTATGGGAGCGAAGCCATTCGGCACGGTACGGCGGACTATCGGATTGAGATCTCAACTCAGTCGAGAGATTACCAAACAAAGGTGACGATCGATAGTAAATCCAAACCCAAGGAAGAGTTGCCGTGTTCTTACTTTTCGTCATGGCGTGCACCGGGGCTGATCGGACCTGTCAGTATTACCGCCGGCAAGAAAGGGCGCCGTCCTGATCGCACCGAAGCCAATCGTTTTTGGCGGATCAAGCAGTTCTTTGTGAATGCCCAGGCACATGAATTGTTTCCGACTCAGAAAATGCTGACGGAATCACGCTTTCAGCGGGCAATTAGCGACCTCAACCACGTCTGGCAAATGTTCTATCCGGAACAGAAATTCGTGATTGAACCAGTCCGCGACGATCCCGACGCCGGGTTCGAGATGTATTTACTACAGGCGAACGAATCACGACTCTCCATTGAGTTCTTGAGTTCAGGCCAGCTAGAGATTTTTTCGCTGGCAGGAGGCCTGATCATTGACGATTTCCAGGAGGGGATCGTCATTATTGATGAACCTGAACTTCATCTTGATCCCCAGTGGCACCGCCAGTTGCTGCGGGCGTTGTTGCACGTAAAACCTAATTGCCAGGTTCTGGTGGCTACTCACTCTCCAGAGATCTTCGACTCGGTACGTTCATTCGAGCGGCACTTCCTGATTCCGAGCGACGATCCACGTGCACATTCCTGGAAAGTTCCGGCAGACGCAAATGCGGAGGTTGACTGATGCCTCTGAGCATTGAGTTGGTAAAGCTCTACCGCCGGCCAGCAAATCTGTGGGTCGAAGATGCGCTAAGCAGTGAATATCTGAATGAGGTATGGCGAGAACCTCGCGCACTGTTCTTAATTGCCGGCGCGACGGATAGCGTTCAACCTGTGGTCAAGGATGCGGTAAGGCGCGGCGCAAACAGCGTCTTTGGAGTAATCGATCGAGACTTTGAAGCTACCAACTTCCCGCGCTGGGCAAACCCTGAATTGCGCCATTTCATCCTCCCCGTTCATGAAATGGAAAACTATTTGCTCGACGAAAATGCCCTCCATGCGTGCGACGTTAACAACCTGGGCCGGACTGCCGATGCGATTTTGATTCGGATGCAGGCCAGAGCTTCGGCAATACTTTATTGGATGACGGCCTGTCACGTGCTAAAGCGGATTCGCCGCCATTGTCTCGATCAATTCATGCCGCGTCCAACTCCGACGGCACTGACTACAATTGCCGACGTGTTGCCATATATCCAGGCGACTGACTGGTATCAGTCCTTTGCTCAGAGAGCAGCGGAAATTGCTTCACCTGTTCAGGTACAGACGTGGATTGACGAAGCACATCAAACATTGTCCGCCGATCTGGCGAATGGAAACTGGAAGCGAACCTTCTCTGGCAAGGAGATTTTGCGTGATGTCCGGGGATACATTTATCAGCCCCCGCACTCTGCTCCGCCTGGTGTGTTCGACGTCGATCTGGCGCAATCAGTTGCGCGATGGCAAGCTGACAATAACATAGTTCCTGCTGATTTGATTCAGCTTTTGATGCACGTCCGAACAAAAGCAGGCATTTAGTTAGGCAACTTCATATGTCCAAGCTCAAACCCTGGTATCAAGTTGTAACGCCGCGCGAAGATTTGCGGGACAATCGTCCGCTCGACGCGTCGGAGTTTGCTATCCATCTGGATCAGATCCGTGATGGCCGCGCGCACAAGGATTACATCGAGCCCGATCGTTTCTTCGAGCGAACCCATGTAACGGGGAGCTTGCTCGACCTGGCATCGCAGACCCTGCGGCGATTGTCCGGAATTGCATTGGAAACCAATGCGGTTTTCAATATGTCGACGCAGTTCGGCGGTGGCAAATCGCACTCGCTGACCGCGCTGTATCACCTGGCGAAGAACGGTGACAAAGCTAAATCTTGGAAAGGCGTCGGCAAGATTCTGGAGAAGGCCCAGGTTTCAAACGTGCCCGAAGCGGCGTTTGCGGTTTTCATGGGTAAGGAGTTCGATTCGCTCAACGGCCGCGGGGGCGATGGCGAACCGGTTCGCAAAACGCCCTGGGGCGAAATCGCGTGGCAGCTCGGCGGAGCGAAATCCTTCGCAGTTGTTGAGCAGCATGAGCGTGAGTTCATCGAGCCCAAGGGAGACGCTATCCGCGCAATGCTGCCGAAGGACAAGCCCTCGCTCATCCTGTTTGACGAGGTAATCAGCTACGCCAGCACCTATCGGAAGAAGGGCTACGGCGACCGGCTTTACAACTTTCTCGATTGCCTCGCGGAAACAGCCCGTGGCGAAAAAAATGTCGTTGTCGTGGCCAGCATTCCCGCTTCCGACTTGGAATACACGGCTGAGGACGATGCCGACGAAGCGAGGTTCAAGAAGATGCTCGATCGCGTGGGCAAGGCGATTATCATGTCGGCCGACACGGATATGGCCGAGATCATTCGTCGCCGACTGTTTGAGTGGAGCGGTCTGACAGAGGATGGGCGGAAGACTGTCACGGCGTACGCAGAGTGGGCGGCAGAGCATGCCAAGGAACTGACCGGCATCGATCCAGACAATGCACGTGAACTATTCGCCGCGTCTTACCCGTTTCATCCGTCTGTCCTTTCGGTGTTTGAGCGCAAATGGCAGAGCCTGCCTCGATTTCAGCGCACCCGCGGCATTTTGCGGATGCTCGCTCTGTGGGTTGCCTACAACTATCAGGAGGAGCATCGCAAGGTTTCCGGCGAGCCGCTTATCACGCTGGGGCTCGCCCCGCTGCAGGACAAGACGTTTCGTGCAGCAATGTTCGAGCAACTTGGCGATGACAAGCTGGAAGTCCCAGTAACAACTGACATCGTGGGGAAGGACTCGGCACATGGCCTGCGGCTGGACAAGGAGGCCACCGAATCGATTCGCAAAGCTCAGTTACATCGCAAGGTCGCGACGACGATCTTCTTCGAGTCAAACGGCGGCATGAGCCAGTCGCGCTCCGATGCCACCCTGCCCGAGATCAAGGCGGCCATCGGCAGTCCCGACCAGAACTTGGTGGACGTGGACAACACGCTCGAAGGCTTGGCGAGCACCTGCTTCTATCTGAACTGGGAGCGGAATCGCTATCGGTTTGGCCTGTCGCCGAACCTGAACAAGATTCTGGTCACCCGCCGGGGATCTGTTGCCAACAAAGCGATTGATGAGCGGATCAAGAAGCAGACGCAGCTGCTGTTTGATAAGAACACGACCGATGGCTGTCGGCAGATCGACCGCAATTACTTTCCCACCCGCAGCAACGACGTGCCCAGTCGGCCGGTGCTCACCCTGTGCGTGATGGGGCTCAATCACTCTTTCAGCGAAAAGGCGACCAGCGCTCTCATTGAGTCGATTATTCGGGACTGCGGATCTTCGGGCCGGACGTACAAGTCAGCCTTGCTCTTCGCTGTTCCTGATGCCGGCGACGCAGTGGTCGACGCGGCTCGCAACCTGCTGGCTTGGGAGGACATCGACGACGACGAGGATACGAAGAATCGTGTCGATGATGCGCAGCGCAAGTTGCTGGCGCGGAACCTGGCCAATGCGAAGCGCGACCTCGATGAAGCCATCTTTCGGGCATACCGCCACGTCAGCTTGCTCGGCAAAGACAACAAACTGCAGCAGATTGACTTGGGACAAATCACGTCGAGTTCCGCTGCCAGCCCGGTGGAACTGATCCTGCGGGAGCTGGGGCGTGTGGACGTCATCACCGAGGGCGTCAGCCCCAACAAGCTACTCAAATACTGGCCGCCAGCACTCGTGGAGTGGTCCACTCAGGGAGTCCGTGATGCCTTCTTCTCATCGCCGCAACTGCCGAGGCTACTCAACGCCGATACTGTCAAACGCACGATCTGTGATGGCGTCACGCAAGGG
Source organism: Anatilimnocola sp. (assembly GCA_043744755.1). GTDB lineage: Bacteria > Planctomycetota > Planctomycetia > Pirellulales > Pirellulaceae > Anatilimnocola. The sequence goes on along the minus strand of JAYTUF010000011.1, from coordinate 1,622 downwards.
GCTTTTGGCTACGCGAGCAAGGATGTCAGCGGCAAGATCAAGCTCGACAAGCTCCAGACCAGCTTGTTCGACAACGAAGTCGATATTGCTGACGACGTATTCATCATCAAGGCTGCCGACGCACAGAAGCTCCTGGCTCCGCCACGCCTAGCCCGGCTCTCAATCCGGCCCGAACAGGCGACGCTGAAGATCGGAGAGCAGGCGTCATTCTCTGTCTCCGGGACCGACCAATATGGCCAGCCGATCACGGTGCCGACCGCCACCTGGTCTGCCACCGGCGGCACAGTGACCGGCGACGGGCTATTCACTGCGGGTGAAAAAGGTGGGCTGCACACAGTTCGCGCCGAATCAGCCGGCCAGGAAGCGATCGCAGAATTGCGGGTTGTTACCCAGGACGAGCCAGCACCTCCCCCGCCGCCACCCGGCGAACAAATCCTACGATGGCGCGGATCCGTCCCGCCACAGAAGTGGACTAACTTCTACATGAAGGTGCTGACACGCTTCGCTGCAAAACCAGGGCTGAGGCTTGAAGTTAGTTTTGAGGTTCCCATCGAGCGAGAGCAAGCGGCTGCGAAGGCAGAAGAGACAAGGGCGGGGCTGAAGGAATTAGGGCTGGATGACGGGGTTTCGACAGGCTGACGCCATTTGCCGTTCGATTTCTAGTTTTTCAAAGATTTGGGGCAGCGTGACTGCGGTCGTCAAACGCAATGAATGGTGGATCCAGTCTATTTTCAAGGTGCGTTTCACTCCAAGAGGAACTAACCCATGCTTCGTGCTGGTGGCGAAGCAGGCAAACTTGGCCTACGGTATGCGGAAATTTGGACCGTTAGCCAATTCCTGTCGATACCTTCTCGCAACGCCGTGTCGATCGTCGTCGAACCACTGCAGGACGGTGAGTTAAATTGCGTCGCGATAACCACTACACTGTCCGAAATTCGCCAAGCAACTCTGTTGAGAACGGACAGGGGCTTTAGTCTTCGTCGGGCTCTGGCGCCTGGCCTGGTGCACCTGCCCACACTTCCGTGAGTTCGATACGATGGGCGTCTTTAAGGCCCAAGAAGGAGCTTCCGGTAGCGATGACCTGGACGTCCGTGAACTCAGGCTTTTTGCACAGCTCAATGAAGGGCTCAATCACGAAGTTCTCTTTGTCAGCAACCTTATTGCCCTCAACTTCGCCCGGCAGTTCGAACATCAAGAACTTCGGATAGCGGCTGGCCTCTAAGGTGCTCGACGCGAGGAGGGCGTAGTGATAGGAGAGCAGGAAGTAGATTGTGTTGGTCTCACCGAGTTGGTCGTCCCAACGCTGCTTTCCGACTCGCATGGAGATGTCGTGCTTAGAAAGGCGGAAGCGAATCGGCAGCTGCTTCCACATCTGCTCTTTATTTACGACGAGCTTTCGCGTGTAGTCGTTCATCCCATTGGACATAGTGTCGCTAGGTGTCTCGAAGTCGAGGCCGGCATTTCGTTTGTTGACTTCCTTCTCAAGCTCTTCCACTCGCTTTTGAATATCAAGGATCTGAGCGGAATGGCACTGTCGGGTTGTAAGGTGTTCTAAGTACAAGTCTTACGTAATTCAGCGCGGAGGACGGATCTGGGTTTCTGCATTAGTTTATAGCCATGGC
>JAYTUF010000010.1:0-3210 GCA_043744755.1 Anatilimnocola sp. | reverse complement strand
TTCCAGCTTGCCTCCAAGCACATACCTGGGACTGCATTCGGAATGTTGTGAGGCGACGTAAAACACGCCGGTCAGGTATTGGTTGACCTGTGAATATCCAGTCGGCCTGTACCGATTCAGCATGGAGGCGGTCCAGATCGCTTGTTCGATGAAGAATAAAAGAGTGGAACGCAATCCACGATCCTGAACAGCGCACGCCTTCTTCCAAAGGACTCCAAAGGCTTGAGCGGGCCTTGGAAGAAACAGGTGGTGAATGTGCGTGAAGCCCTTCGGAGCCAACCGAGAGCCGTGGTACATCTGGTCAATCGGAAATTCGGCGGTCGGCACTGAGGGCGGGAGCCGTAGCTTCGCAATCCGGCTGATAGTTTCTAGGTCGTATTTGTCGGGAATCTTCTCGTATCTCGTTCCATTCACCGTGCAGTTGATGAACGCAGGGCTGAACTTGACTCGTTTCCAAGCATTGCCCGTGGCGGGATCAGCAAGCGTTTCCATGATACGTTGGAGATTGTCTTTGCTGAGTTCGGAACCGCATTTCGGACACGGAAAGGATTCTCGTGTCTTCTTTGTGGCGGGATCAAGCGATTCACTGAGAAAGACGATCTCCTTACCGCAATCGGGACACGAAAAATTCTCGCTCCAGACGGTAAAGTTAATTTGTCCCTTTGTCTTGCCATCGGTATGAAGCGTCTCGTACATCCAGTGTTTAGCGACAACTACTTCTCCCGTCTGACGACAATTAGATTTCCCGTCGCAACGACAATTACCCGGTTCGGCAACAATTAGAATCTGGCGCCGACGACAATTAGATTTCCCGTTGCAGCTGACGGGATAGACTGATCGCAAACTCTTCGCACAAGGAGGTTTGCGATGGTCACCGACAAACAGGTCCGCGGTTTATTTCAGCTTCTTTTGGACAACCGGACGATCGTTCGGGCAGCGAGGCTCACCGACATGGATGAGAAGACGGCACGTAAATACCGCGATTTGGGCAAGTTGCCCAGCGAAGTCGCCAAGCCGCACACTTGGACGACGCGGCCCAATCCGTTCGAGGCGGTTTGGGGCGAGATCCGCGAACTACTCGACGGCAATCCGGGGCTGCAGGCCAAGACGATCTTCGACGACTTGCAGCGGCGTTATCCGGGGCGCTTCGCCGACACCCAACTGCGGACGTTGCAGCGGCACATCAAGATCTGGCGCGCCACGAGTGGGCCGGCGAAGGAGGTGTTCTTCACGCAGGTGCATGAGCCGGGCCGGCTGTGCGCGTCGGATTTCACGTCGATGAACGAGCTGGGCGTCACGATCGGGCAGCAGCGTTTCGACCATCTGGTCTACCATTTTGTGCTGACCTACGCGAACTGGGAGACGGCGACGATCTGCTTCTCGGAGAGTTTTGAAAGCTTGAGCGAGGGCATGCAGAACGCGCTGTGGAAGCTGGGGTCCGTGCCCGAGCGGCATCGTACGGACCGGATGAGTCTGGCGGTGAACAACGCCTCGGACAAGAAGGAATTCACGCAGCGTTACCAGTCGCTGATGGATTACTTCCACATGACGGGCGAGAAGATTCAGGCGGCTCACGCCAACGAGAACGGGGACATCGAGCAGCGGCATCATCGCTTCAAGCAGGCGGTCGATCAGGCGTTGATGCTGCGTGGCAGCCGGGATTTTGGGAGCCGGACCGACTACGATCTTTTTCTGAAGCGACTGCTGGATCAACTCAACGCGGGGCGGCGTGAGCGATTGGCCGAGGAACTGGCGCAGATGCGTGCGTTGCCGGCGCGGCGTCTGGAAGCGTGCAAGCGTGTGCCAGCGCGGGTGGACCGAGGCAGCCTGATTCACATCGAGCGCAATGTCTATTCGGTGCCGAGCCGGTTGATCGGCGAGAAGGTGGAAGTGCGCATGTATGTGGAGCATCTGGAAGTGTGGTACGCGCAGCAGTTGATGGAACGATTGCCGCGCTTGCGTGGGCGTGACAAGGACCATGTCAACTATCGGCACGTCATCGACTGGTTGGTGCGCAAGCCGGGGGCGTTCGCGCAATACAAGTATCGTGCGGCGTTGTTCCCGTCGAGTTATTTTCGCATGGCATACGATGATTTGCTGATGCGACCCAATGCCTATGCCGACCGAGAATACCTGGAGATCTTGTCCTTGGCGGCGTACGAGAGCGAGACGCAGGTGGAAGCAGCGCTGCGCGAGTTGCTGACGCGCGAGCAGCCCATCGCGGCGTCAGCCGTCAAGGCGTTGCTAGGTAAACCATCGCTCAGTGATAATGCGTATCAGCGTTTAGTGTCTGAAGCTCAGGTCGAAGCGGTCGATCTGAGTTGTTTCGATGTCTTGTTCACGGACAAGGAGGTCCCTGATGAAAGCGGACAAAGCGGAAGCAGTGAAGGAACGCTTGGAAGCGCAGCTCAAGGAGTTGCGTCTGCCGACGGTGCGGACGAGCTACGAGGAGCTGGCCCGGCAAGCGGAAACGGAGACGCTCAGCTACGAACGTTACCTGTTGAGTCTGTGCGATCAGGAATGTCAGGAACGGCACCGACGCAAGATCGAGCGTCTGTTGCGGCAATCGTGCCTGCCGCTGGAGAAAAACTTCGAGACCTTCGACCTGAAGCGTCTGCCGACGAAGGTGGCGCGACAAATGCAGAGCCTGCGCGCGGGGGACTTCGTGGATCGCAAGGAGAACCTTTTGGCGTTCGGCAAGCCGGGCTCGGGGAAGACGCACTTGTTGTGCGCCTTGGCCCAAGACCTGGTCCATCAAGGCCGACGTGTGTGCTTCACGACGTGCAGCCTCCTGGTGCAGGGGCTGTTGGTGGCCAAACGCGATTTGAAGCTGAGCCGAGTGTTGAAGCGTTTGGCGAGTTACGAGGTTTTACTGATCGACGATCTCGGCTATGTGCAGCAGAACCGCGAAGAGATGGAGGTGCTGTTCACGCTGCTGGCGGATCGCTACGAGCGGGGCAGCGTGTGGCTGACGAGCAACCTGCCGTTCTCCAAGTGGGAGGAGATCTTCAAGGACCCGATGACAACCGCGGCCGCGATCGACCGCCTGGTGCATCACAGCGTGATCGTGGAGTTGAACCTGCCGAGCTATCGCCTGGAGCATGCCAAGAAGGCCAAGGAAAAGGCGGCATCCGCGTAGGCGGGGCAAGCGTCGCCGCCCCTGGCAGCAGGTCCGTGAAGGAGCCGGCGGTGGGGCCTGGCTCCGCTCCG
>JAYTUF010000009.1:0-3216 GCA_043744755.1 Anatilimnocola sp. | reverse complement strand
CTACGGCGGCCCAATTGGTTGCTCTGCCGCGGCGGGCAGAATCTCCGATTCAACAACGCCCCGTGGGTTCTGCTCTTCGTAGTCTTCCACGGCATCGATGAGGCGCTGGATCTTGTCTCGTTTGGGGAATGCGTCAACGAGCCAGGGGACGTACTGTTGCGGTTTCGGCGGCTTGTCGGCGATCTCGCCCAGGCGCGTGTTTGATTTCTCGGCGAAGGGTGTGTCGTCGAATTCACGAATGACCCGCTGATAGTATTGGCCAGCCGCGCGGTATTCCGCGCGATAGTCATAGTAACTGGCCATCTTGAAGAGCTTTTCGGCCTTCTTGTAGCGAATCTCGGCCGCGGCCCGATCGAGATACTCCTGCTCGGCCGCTGACTCGCGGGGGAACTGCCGGCGCATCTGCTTGATGAGCTTCTCGGCCTCATCGAGCGAACTGCCGCCATAATTGGGACCCAAATAACTCAGCAACTTGGCTTTCATGCCGCTGAAGTGAGCATCGAATTGATGTTCACTACTGGTATAAGCCTTTCGCAAGTCGGTGTAATACTCATCAGCCTTTTGGAACTTTCGATTCAGGAAGTGTTCATTCGCGGCAGCCATGGTCGCGTCGTCTGCCAGGCGTCCGGTCGGATCGTCCACGCGGATTTTGTCATACACCCGCAGGGCATGGCCGTGCGAATCGCGCCACGGTCGCTGCTGATCCCAATAATTAACGGCATACCAGCTTTCGGGATGCTTGCGGTTCAAGTCGAGCCAATAGCGGGCGATGGCGAACCGCCGCTGATCGATGGTATCGAGATAGCGGCTGTTGGGGAAAGCCTTGATCATTAGCTCGTATTGCTCATTCGCTTTGGGATAGTAGTCCGCGAAGAAGTAGCTCTCGCCCGCCATGAACAGGGCATCCTGCTCGATTGCGGAGCCGGGCCAGCGCTCGGCTGCTTCGGCATACTTTTCAGCCGCCGCCACGAAGATCTGCGCTCGTTCATTTTCCGGCTTGGCCACCGCCTGGCGATACAACTCTTCCGCCTCTTGAAACAACTGCCGGGCGAAAACGCGATTCGGGCCGTTACCCGTCACCTTCTTCACGGCTTTGTTCAGGTTTTGAGGCTGCAGATCGGACCAGGTCAGCTCTTCCAGTTTTTTGTCTTCCGCCGTCTGCTCGAACGACGCTTGCTGAGCGCCGCCGGGTGGGCTCGGATCGTTCGCGGCAGGGGCTGGCGCGGCGGGCTTGGCTGAGAACAAGTTGCGGGGCATCATGCTGGCGCAGCCGAGGACCATTGGCAGACATGCCAACCAGAGCAGCAGGACGCTTGAGCGCGATGTGGACATCCGTGTCCTTGGCATACCATCCCCGGGTTCTGAACTCGGTCGTAAAAAGTGCGGCAGTCTGAGTCTTTGTCTGCTTCAAGAGGCCGTCATCAGGCCGTTCAAATAGGCTTGCAGTCGCAATCGATGTCCCGTCAGGTGATTGATGTAGTTGTTCATCAGGCCTCGCAGTTCGCCCCGTTGGTCCGGCGGAATCACCAGTTGTTGCCAATCATCCGTCGCGTCCGAGAATCGCTGCAAAGTTTGAATCACTTCCGCCCGCACGCTCACCACTTGTCTCTGTCCGCTGCGACAGGCCGCACACAGCAGCCCGCCCGCCAGCAAACCAAATGGCACGCGCCTGCCGGCCTCAACCTCTCGATCACAGGCCGCGCACTGCGCGAGCGCGGGGGCGTGACCGACCTGAGCCAGGGCCATCAGTTCGAGCCGCAACAGGGCCGATCCCGGCGAAATATTGCCATCCAAAGCCAGCAGGGTTTGGTCGGCCGCGTCGAACAGTTCGGGATGCGGATCATGCGTGTCGGTCAGCTCGGCGAGCAGCTCGGCCACGTAATATCCGGCATACAAACGGTTCAAATCGCGGCCGGCCGCTCGAAAGCGGCGGTCCAACTTAGCTTCGGTCAGCAAGTCGAGGACATCGGACGATTTGCGCAGGAACACTATGCGAATCAGGGCCAGCAGGTCAAGAGCAGACTCGAAAGGCCCCTTGGGCCGCCGCGCTCCCTTGGCGATAGCGCTGACCTTGCCAAACTCGCGCGTGAAGAGGGTAACGATCAGGCTCGTCTCGCTGAACTCCACCATTCGCAGCACAATCGCGGATGTCTTTTCGCTGGGCATGCAGGCATGATAGCAGGACGAACGAAGGCTGCCTCCCAGCAACACTTATGGCAACGATAGAGGCGTCGGCCACCACGGAAGCATTCTCAAATGCTCGACAAAGTAACAGAGCAAGGGGAGTCCGCCCCATTGCAACATGCGGAAGAATTCCGCGCGGATGCCATTGAGTCGCACATTCAACACAGGTGGGGCTACATGCAACCAGATTTTCGGAAAATAGCGGGGCACGCGCTGGCAATAAGCGGTAAAGCGTTCACCATAAATGCCTTGCAGACGAATCTCTTCCACGGGCACGGTAATCCAAACATAGATCACACCGACCACGAACATTGCTAGCAACAGCGTCAGGCTTTGCAAAAACACTCCCACGGAAAATGTCATGAGCAACGTGCCCACGTAGAGCGGATTGCGGCAAATTGAATAGGGCCCCTCCGTGACCAGTTCCGAAGTCTTGCGGCCACCGATGAACAGCGTGGCCCACCACCGCAGACAGGCCCCCGCGAAGAATAGCAGCCAGGCAACCAGTTCGATGCCGTATTCCGCGAATCCTTCGAACCCGAAATAGGGCCGCGTAAAAATCGCCGCGCAGCCGACGGGCGTAAGCAATACCAGCGCAATCGAGGCGCGCGAACGGGCGAGAAATTCTTGGATGGGAGAAGCTGTCTGATTCATGCGCGGTGTCCGGCGTCGATGGGAGCCAAAATTTAGCCCACTTCGACACTCGCTGTAAACTGCGCAATTGGGTTCCCGCGGAGAGGTGGAGATTTTGTAATATACGGGAACAGGCCTATAGAACGCGGCAAGACTACTTTCCGGCCAGATAGTTTTGAATCCACGCTTGATCGGTATCGGAAAGTTTCTGCAGCGCGATCATGGTATTCACTCCCGTCACGCGTCTGAGCTTCACCATGTTGCCATCTAGCGCTAGGAACTCGGCATGGGCGGTGTGTTTGCCGCTTGTCCAAATGCGGGCCTTAACGGGCGATGTTGTTTGCTGAATGTCGGGCTTGAGAACTTGATGCACAATCTGCTTGGGTTGTTGCTTCAGCG
>JAYTUF010000008.1:0-3225 GCA_043744755.1 Anatilimnocola sp. | reverse complement strand
GTTGATGACCGAGACATACAAAAACGGCGGAAAGAACTCGCCCCGCTTGAGCCGGGCCTTGTGCTTTTGGACGGAGCGAATCCCCTTTACGCCAAAATTCCAGGCCAGCTTCCACAGCAAGCGTTTATCTGTCTCGCGCAGCAATCGCCACGCCATCCGGAAGTACATGCGTACACCAATCGATCTGACGGTTTCATCATCCAGCCTAATGTGCGATGCTCGATTATATTCCCACAATCGATTCAGCGACAGCGACCGAACATTTGCCCGAACTGCCGCGTATAGTCACGTAGCTGAAGCCCTTGCTGCGGGCGCCGCTTGATTCGCTCGAAGCCATTGCTTCATGCTATCAGCTATCAACAGCACACCGTTAAAATCGAAAAATTTCTACCCCTCCTCACGCTCGGCCCGAAGATTCAGTTTCATTGCAACCGATGCAAAGTTCGTGTATACGGAACTGTGCCAGTTCGATTGCCAGTCCCGAGCGATTTTCAGAAAGGTCTGTATGCGACAAGCACGCCAGCATCATTTTGGCCGTCAACAAAATCGCCTCTCCGTTGAGAAACTCGAAGATCGCTCGCTGATGGCGGGCAACGTAACCGCTGTCGTCACCGGGGGCTTGCTGGTGATCACCGGCGACACCGCCGATAACGGCGTCACCATTGATTACAACCAGACTACCAATGCCTATTCGGTCATTGGTACCACGCCGACGGGCAGCACCGCCACGACCATCAACAGCCTGGATACTTCGGTGGTTGCCAATGCGCAGATTTTCACGACCGTCACCAAGGGCATTCGGATTGCGATGAATGCGGGGAACGACAACGTCGCGTTCGGCAGCGTGACCTCAACCTCGTTCGTCGTCGATGGCTTTGTCGATATCGATATGGGCGCGGGGAACGACACGCTGACCATCGGCCGCAACGGCAACGCCGTCGGCGGCGTTGCTCCGCTCGAAAACGAAGTGAACATCGGGGCCAGCCTGGCCATCAAGTTAGGGGCGGGCAACGACACACTGGACATCACCAACACCACGATCACTCGCGATCTGGTTGTGCATGGCGACGTTAATAAGCCCATCAACCTCGCCAGCGATGGCAACGACACGATTCGCTTTCCCACTACCTTCACGCCGGTTGGCGGCTCGCTGACGGTCTTTCCGGTGATTATTGGCAAGAAGGCGACCATCCTGCTCGGCGGCGGCGTGGATATTTTCAATGGCGCCAATGTCACTGCCAATGCCGGCCTGTTTGTGCAAGACCTCGCCGGCAATTTGACTTTCGACCTGGTCGATAGCCGGATCGGCGGCGAACTAAAGCTCTCGAAATCCGGCGGAGCTGCCAACAATATTGAACTCCGGAATGTCGTCGGCGGCACAGTTCGCTTGAACACTGGCAACGGCCTGGATACGATCGCGATTCGCGACTCGATCTTTGAGCGGATGTATCTCGCCACCGCTGCCGGCGTCGATCAGATCACCATCGGCAACACCCGCGTTCGCAAACTGGGAATAATCGATGGGGGCCGTAATAACGCCAACCTCACGCAAGAGGCGGGGAACAATCTCCGCGGCGTGGTGAAGCGCCGCACGTTCTAGGCCTTTGCCAACTTAGTTTTGGACTGGCACTGGCCAGGAGTCGCGCCCACACGCCTTTGGCGAATCAGCGCGGCCACGACGAACTGCCAGCGCTGTCATCTGCTGCAGCCCGGCAGTAGCCATCTGATTGGCCAGGCCAGGTCTTGTTCGCGTTCAGTTCCTACGCGCTGCGGCGATCGGTCTCGCTGCTCACTTCGCTAACGCTTTCATGATCGAAGATCGCCAGCCCGCCGGTCGGGCTAACGTAAACACCCGTGCCACCGCGCACGACCATGGCTTCCGGGTGTTCGACGTCGAGGTGTTCGCCGCTGACGAACCGGACGCGAAAGGATCGGAATGGTTTCCGTCTTTGGTAGGCCGACAGCGTCTTATCGAAATTTTTCGGAGTCATGGACCGATTATATCGGTGACGTTTCAGCAACGCAAATTCGATCCCTTGCGCTGATCCAGATTCGTCAGTTACTTCGGATAGACCGCTCGCCAGTACAGCAAAATCGCCAGCGGCACCCCGATGTGCGTGGCCGGCACAAGCGCGGCGGGCCATTGGTCAAAGCCATGCGCGGTGAGCGGGCTGAGCGCGGTGATTAAGCCCCAGGTTGCCATATAGATCGCAACTTCCGGCCAGCGGCGGCAGAGCAGCAGCGTGGCCAGCACCAGATCGATGCCGCCAATCACGAGCAGCGCTGTTTCGGCATTGGCCTGGCCCAAGTCTCGCCCGGCTAAATTGTTGGATGTCGAAAGCAGATAATCGACAAACGTCGGATCTTGCCCGATTGCCCGGCAGCCATGCGCCGCAAAAGTCACGACAGCGGCAACTCGCAGCACCCACTCGGCCGCGACCTGGCCCCATGGTCGATTGAGCAGCCAAATGCCGAGCGGAGCCAGAATTCGCAGCGCTTGCTCGGGAATGGCCAATGCGGAATAGGGCGCGACGCCGGTCATCGTCCGCGTAGTCGCCAGGAATAGTTGCCAGGCGAAGAGATAGCAAAGTAACGCGGTCTCCAGACCGCTGAGGAGTTGGTTACCCCGCTGATCGAGCGCGGCTGCGTGATCTGCCGGAGTCGCAGTTTGATACCGCCGGCAACCGAGCACCAAGATCACGCAGGCAGCGACGAGATAGGCGATCGCGCCGCCGGTTTCGACACGCTGCGAAAACATCTCGCCCCAACCCCAACTCTTGTGCAACAGACCGACGACATCCGCTTCAGTGTCCTTCGATCCAAACCGCAGCCGCCAGCCCGTGCCGAGACCTTGCAAGATCAGCGCCACGCGAATCGCCAGGTCGGCCGTTCGCAGCAAGTTCGGCAGCGAGCGTGTCGGCCTGGCTTCAGCGGAAGAGTTCATCTCTGCACCCTGGCCTGTGTCGTCTTTCGATCCGCGAAATTTTGTGCTCGCGCGATTCTACTCCGCGCAGAAATTCAGCGTACTCGTCGCTCAACGCGAATAAGATGCCGCGGAAATTCCGAGTCAACTTGCACTCCCTGCGCTGCCCACGCGTCCAATGCGAGTTGCCACATCATGGCAATCCGCTCTTCCGCAGTTGTCGTTTCGCTCAGATCCTCTGGAAACTCCTCTTTGTGCGCTTCCGCAAGCGTCATTTTTTTCGTCGGCCAGTGAGAGCGGTC
>JAYTUF010000007.1:0-3226 GCA_043744755.1 Anatilimnocola sp. | reverse complement strand
TCGGCAACGGCATGATCATGGTGAGTTCGGTGATGGATACGCCGTTCTCGAAGTTGCAAAAGCATGTGGACGACGTCGGCGGCGTCGGCACCCAAAGCCCGTACCTGATCGTGAATGACGCCGACGCCCATCACGCCCAGGCGCTCGCCGCGGGGGCGACCATCGTGATGCCTCTCAAAACCGAAGACTACGGCGGCAGAGGCTACTCCTGCCTTGATCCCGAAGGTTACTTATGGAACTTCGGAACGTATGATCCGTGGACGGTGAAGCCGCAAGGTTCAATGTGATTTAACGTGAGACTCGAACTCGCATTAACATTCCTCGAGCAGTTCGCGTTTGACATCCTCTAAGTCTTCAAACACCTCGGAGCCGTCATCAATCGCCTTCCGACGGCTCTCTAATATTTCCCGATGCCACTCGGGCGCAACAAAGTCATCAGGCTGCTGCGCGAGGTCCACCAGAATCCGATTCAGCAATTGCTCTTTTTCAGCAACTGTCATGGATGCCAGTTTGGTTCCCCACGGATCGTCGCCTGATAGCGGAGTCGTCATTGACATGACATTTCTCACTCGAAGGTCTGAATAACACTCACTTCAGTCTACCTAAGAACCCGCCTTCAGTCAGCCTTTCGCTTGCTTGATTCACTGGCGAGCAACCGCCGCAAGAGGACCTCATTCACGCGCCCACGGAAGCGTTCTTTACCATCGATCACGACGACAGGCACGCAGGTGGTGTAGCGCTCACGCAGCTGCGGATCGGCGTCGATATCGATCAACTCCGGTCGCAGACCGTGGCGCGCAAGCAACTTTCGCGCGTCATCGCACAGATGGCAGCCGGCGCGCGTGTAGAGAATGACTTGATGATTGCTCATGCACGCCATTTTACAGACAGGAGTAGGGCCTGGCGACGCGTCCAACCGCGGAGCGACAGGCGACACTTCCTTGTGAAGCGGAGCGCGGGAGGGTAAGATCGAGCCTGCCAAGGGATTTGCGGCCGCTTGCAGCCTTCATCTGCTAAACAGCCACCTCCGCCTGAGTGCGGATGTTAACAGCCGACTGGTTTGGTCGGCGGCTTCTATGGGATGGCTTTCTGCCTGCGCTCGCGTTTCTCGCGGCGTTGTGTTCTTTCGCTCATTCCGTTCGTAGCGTTGCCACGCAAGTAGTTTGTATGCCTGAATCGAATGGCCCCTCGTTGAATGGCTCGTCAGCCAATATTCCGCCGCGCCCCGCTGGCTTCAGTACTCTTTCGGTCCACGCGGGGGAGGATCGGCAGAAGATTGCCCATTCGTTGACCGATCCCATCGTCTGCTCGGCGACCTATACCTTCAGCAGCACGCAGGCCGTAATTGATTTCATTCAAGAGAAGCAGCCGCGGGAAGAATATGGCCGGTACGGGAATCCCGGCGAACGCGTCGTCGAACGCAAGTTGGCCGCGCTCGATGCGGGCGAAGACGCGGTGCTGTTCGCAAGCGGGATGGCGGCCATTGTCGGCCTGTTGATGACCAAACTGAGCGCGGGCGACGAAGTGATCTTTTTCGACGAATGTTATCATCGTAGCCGGGAGTTCTGCACGAAGCACCTGTCCCGTTTCGGCGTCGTCACGCGGCAAGTGAAGGCCTGCGACTATGACGCAATGGCCGCGGCGATCACTTCCAAGACGAAACTGCTCATCAGCGAATCGCCGACAAATCCGCACCTGTCGGTTGTTGACCTCGCGCGGTTCGGCGCGCTCGGCAAAGAGCGTGGCGTGGAAACGCTCATTGATGCGACGCTGGCGACGCCCTATAACTGCCGGCCGCTCGAACATGGCATCGATTATGTGCTGCACTCGGCGACCAAGTATCTCGGTGGCCACAATGATCTGCTCGCCGGCGTGATTGTTGGCGCCAAGGATCAACTCGAACCCGTCCGCAAGCTGCGGGGCATCATGGGTTCGATCAATTCGCCGCATAACATCTATCTGCTGGAGCGGGGTTTGAAGACCTTTGAACTTCGGATGCAGCGACATAATGCCAACGGCCAGGCGGTGGCCGAGTTCCTCGCCGGCCATCCGCGCGTATCGAAGGTTTATTATCCAGGCCTCGAAACGCATCCGTACTACGACGTCGCCAAACGCCAGATGCGCGGCTTCGGCGGGTTGATCACCTTCCTGGTGAAAGACGCCGATTGGCAGCAGACCGCGAAGGTCGTGGACCGCGCCAAGATCGCCCGCATCGCGCCCAGCTTGGGCGGCGTGGAATCACTGATCGAGCAGCCACTGGTGATGAGCTACTTCGACTATCAGCCCGAAGAACGCGCCAAGTTCGGCATCTTCGACAACATGATCCGCCTCGCCTGCGGCGTGGAGAATATGGAAGATTTGATTGAGGATTTAAGGCAGGCGCTGGAAGGGTGAGGTTCGCCTTTGCGGGCTAATCGTGATATGATGAAGCATGTGGATCGGACTTGGGCCGAATCTCAACTCGCTCAGGAGCTAATTGCTGTGAATAGCCAAACTGACAGTCGAAGTTCTTTGAATCAGGGACAGGAAGTGGAGCCCTGCGTGCCCTATATTCCCACCGATGAGCGAAACCCGCCCGCTCAAGATCTGAAATCGCTCGTCGAATGGTTTTCGAGCGACGAATTTCAAGCTCGTCTAACGAAGAGCTTCGGCGAAGCCAAGAAAAAAGCTATCGAGGAGCGGGATCGCATTCTCACCGAATATCGATCGCGAGAAGCAGGCGAGAATTCGCTGTGAGCATCGTTGAACCCAAGTTATGGCTCATCGCCGGTCCCAACGGCGCAGGGAAAACGACTGTTACGCGAACGATGCCTTACGTTACGCTGTTGCAGACTCTGCAATCATTCAATTCTGACGACATCTCAAAGGAGCTATTGCAGCAACGCGGGAATTATACATTTAGCTCTGCTCCTGCCGAGATGCTGAAAACTACTTTTATCGAGGCCGCTGAACTCGTTTTTGAGCGTGCTAAATTGGCACTTGAATCCGGTTCGGCCATCTGCTTAGAGACCGTCTTGAGTACTGATAAATATCGGTCACTCGTTGACATTACGCTTGAAGGAAACGGCTTCTTCGGGCTGCTTTACGTTGCCGTTTCGTCCCCCGAAATCTCGGCGCGCCGGATTGCGGCTCGCGTTCGGGCCGGAGGTCATGGCGTGCCAACCGACAAACTCGCGGCCCGCTGGCAACGATCTCTCGAACAATTGCCCTGGTTTGTAAAACGCGC
>JAYTUF010000006.1:0-12675 GCA_043744755.1 Anatilimnocola sp. | reverse complement strand
CGCGTAGGCCGGAACAAGCGGTACTCCGCGCAGTTCCGGCATGTTTGGCGAGGGAAGGTGACACTGCATGCCCTGCCGGAACTGCTCGAGTACGCTGGTTCCGGCCTACGAGTACGGCTTGCCGCAAATTGGCATATTTCGTGGCGGTAGGATATTCTGTCTTTGACCGCGAATGCCATCGTGAGTTAGCATCAAACAAATCGCGGTCACTCATTCGCTTGCCTCCTTTCGGAGAACTCCGGCATGCCCCTAAGCTCCTCGCGCCCGGGCGCGACTATCCCTTCGTTGCGTAACGGCTTCACGCTCGTTGAATTGCTCGTTGTCATCGCCATCATTGGGGTGCTCGTGGCGCTCCTCTTGCCGGCGGTGCAGGCCGCCCGCGAAGCCGCCCGCCGCAGCCAGTGCGGCAACAATCTGAAGCAGCAGTCGCTGGCGTTTCAAAACTATCACGATACGTTGCTCACAATGCCGCCGGGCAACATTTGGTCCGCGGCCAAGTACGGCACTGACAGCAATCCCGGCGGGCAGATCACGGGCAGCTTCGGTTGGCCTGCGTTTATCATGCCCTACATGGAGGGTAGCAATGTTCACGAACAGATCAACTTCAACCTGCCCGCCTATGTGCAATCGA
This sequence comes from Anatilimnocola sp., assembly GCA_043744755.1. Lineage (GTDB taxonomy): Bacteria > Planctomycetota > Planctomycetia > Pirellulales > Pirellulaceae > Anatilimnocola. The sequence continues at coordinate 12,044 of JAYTUF010000006.1, read as the reverse complement.
ATGCTGACTATCGGACCGGCCAGATTCGGACCATGGGCAATGTCGCCAATCGCCTGGCGGCCGATAGTCAGCCTAAGACCTTCGTTTGCCCGAGTGCCAGGCGGGTCTCGCTCTCCACTCGCTCTAGCCATAAGGATTATGGAATCAACGCGGGCGTGTGCGACAGTTGTTGCGTGGAGCGGAACGGTTCGCAACAGGACGGCATGGGCTTTTTGAATTCGGCCGTGCCGATGCGTGAAGTGACCGACGGGACCAGTAACACGTTCTTGCTGCTCGAACTGGCCAACTGGGCGCCGCACTCTTGGTGCGGCAATCGCAACGGCGGCGTCAGTGGCCTGGGGCTGTCAGTTCCCGAGCCGTGTAATCCGTTTTTCTTCGTGCATCATCAGTCGCAAGGTTATGTCTGTTCCAATCAGGGGTTCACCCGTCCGCTGCCCCCCAACGATGTCTATAAGCTCGATACCCGCGGCGCGTTCAGCGATCATCCCGGCGGCATTCAGGCCTCGCTCGTCGATGGCAGCGTCCGCTTCATTCGCGATAACACCGACTTCACCATCTATCGTGCCTCATTCACCCGCGGCGGCGGCGAAAGCCTGTCGGTCTCCGGGAACTAAAGTAGAAGTAGGCCGGAACAAGCGGTACCCCGCGCAGTTCCGGCATGTTTGGCAAGTCCCTGCCGGAACTGCGTGAGTACACTTGTTCCGGCCTACTCCGAGACCGCTCCGTGCCGCATCATCCTGCTGTTCCGTTCATCGCCCTGCTTGTCCTCGTCTCCCTCACCGGTTGCGGTCCCAGCGAGACCGTGCCAGTCAAAGGGACGCTCCTGCGGGGCGGCAAACCGCTGCCGAATTATGCCCTGACGTTTCACCCTGAGAAGGGCCGGCCCAGCGTGGCCGTGACCGATGCCGAGGGAAAGTTTGAAATGGTTTACACCGATAAGCTCCGCGGCGTCGTCCGCGGCAAGCACAAAATCTACGTCCATTTCGCCCCGCCTCCCGTCGCTTCCTACGACCCCGCCCTGACCGCTGCACCGGCCGACGCCCAGGCCATCAAAGAAAAGTACGGCAGCCCGCAGACCACCCAAAAAGAAATCGAAATCACCAGCCCGCAGTTGGATTTGCAACTGACGCTGGATTGATTGCCTGGAAAAGCTCGGCCGCAACGACCTCTGCCCCTGCGGCAGTAGCCGGTTATTCAAAGAGTGCTGCCTCCTCACCGGTCGGTTTCGACGCCGCCAAACCGGGATTACTACTCTTAGCGCGTAGGCCGGAACAAGCGGTACTCCGCGCAGTTCCGGCATGTTTGGCGAGGGAAGGTGACACTGCAGGCCCTGCCGAAACTGCGCGAGTACGCTGTGCCGGCCTACTTCTCTAAACGACACGGCTGCGAGAATCGCTCGGCAAGATAGTCCCCGATGAGACCGGCGAACGAGCCGTCGTTGAAATTAAGGAAGTATTTGCGCTCGCAGGTTTCGCGGAGCAAGGCGGGCGTGAGGGATTGAATGGGCGTTTTGAGGACCGTGGTCGACGCTCCATCGGCGTCCAGCCCGACCACATAATCGGGATAGATGCCCAGGAACCGGTTCTCATCGGCGAGCATTTCATAGGGGAGAGAATAGCGCTTGACGACAAAGTTCAAAATGGCCGTGTGGACCAGCATTCCGTAGTAACGGTCCTCGGAAATGAAATCCCGGAACTGCCGAAAGGCGTGCCAAATCCATTCACGGCGATAGGTTTGCGGTAAATGGGCTTCAAAGTTTATTGTGGGGTAACTCAGTCGTGATAAAACACTCTTGGTCCGCCAGATGGCCTCTTTGTAGAGTCCGGTGCCCGGTGTCTTGACATCTGCCAGGTGTTCGACGGCGCGGCGCTTGCGGATCGTAAGCTGATCAAGCGGTTGCAGAATTACATAATCATCAGCGAACCAGATAAACTCGTCACTGAGGCCGGGAATGAGCGAGGCCATGAACGTGAGAATAAAGTTGTTGCGGACCGGCAATCGCCAACGGGCAATCCAGGCAATCTCTTGGTGGCTGACGTGCTGAGCGACGCGTAGATCGCTCGTTAAGAACTCCGGCCGATCACCGAGAATCCAAACCTTTCGCACCCATGGCAAGTTTGCAGCAACGCTCCGCAGGGAGTAAAGAACTTCCCGATTTCCTTGTTTGCTGTTTTGAAAGATATAGACAATATCCATCAATTATCCTGTTCGCCTTATGGAACAATCATGCATTACTCATTGCGTTTGAAATAAATTAATTGCGGATCGCCATACCAACTGCCATTGAGCCGAGCAACAAGTTCTGGACGCTTGTCGCGCAAATCCTCAAATTCCTTGGCTGTTATCTCGCCCTGACTTATCGTCAAAAATCGCAATGCTTTCATTCGTTCGAAATGATTGATTGATTTCGCCGTGATGTGTTGCGGTTGCGAGAATTGGAGGACTTGAAGCCTATGAAGTTTAAGAAACTTTTCAATATGTCTATCGGTAATAGGCCACTGATGAAAAGAAAGCACTCTCAATTCTTTTAGTTGGCAAAACCTTTCAATCATAGTATCAATTTGATCGTCAGTCACTTTTTCGGTTTTGTTAATTCCCGGGAGCTCCAGCACTTCTAACCCCGGTGCCAACTCAACTATGCGATCAGCCATGTCTGGGGTGAACTGGTGGTTATTAACGTATTGGCTTGCCCGAAACCCAAGCTCGCGAAGGGGTGGATAGGACAGCCGTCTACCTACGATTCGTTCGATAAAATCACGCGTAACCACTTGAGAGGGCATTCCATCCCCACGGCCGGTGGCATCGAAATAATAGGTAAATGTTTCCGGCATGGGGTCGCCGAAGTCCAATGCGACACCTAGCGAGTCGAAATACTGATGCGCGCGGGCATTTCGCCCATAACGCGATTCATAGACAACCGTCCCTACGCCGACCATGATGCCTACAGCAGTCACGAATAGAAGTAGCGTGCGTAGGGAGATAGAAAAAATCGATCTCTTACTCATTTAATCGGCAGCTCCATTCCAGTAATCATCGCCGGATCCGCCATCATGGGCATCGGCAAACATCGTGCCCCACATGGAGTCGGAATCCGTGCCCCAAAGGTAATCATTTCCACCATCTCCACTTAGGGTATCTATCGCGCCGTCGGAGATATTATCTGGATTCGTTGCGAACAGATGGTCGTCCCCGGCGCCACCGGTGATCGTATCACCGCCACCTTCGCCCCAGATCAGGTCCGATCCTCCCTCGCCGTGTAGCGAATCGACACCTGATCCTCCCAACAATACATCGTTGTCCTCGCCTCCTTTGATTAAATCACTGCCTGCGTAACCATTAATGCCGTCTTCTCCGGCTTCACCATACAACGAATCTGCACCGCCCGAGCCGTAAATGTAATCGTTTCCCGAGCCGCCCTTTGCCATTAATGAATCCGCCGACTGACCATAAATAAAATCATCGCCTCCGTCACCATAGGCTTTTTCAGTTCCTGCCGTCACAAAATCGGATTCGCCAAGATAGATGTCGTCCGAGTCGTCTCCGCCCTCAATTCGATCATTGCCGTACTCTCCGTATAGGGTGTCGGACCCGGTGTCCCCCTTGATTTTATCGTCGCCCCCTCCGCCGTATACCGTATCGCTTCCGGCTTTACCGTCGATCGAATCCGCGGACCCGGAGTCGGGGGAATCCAAATCGCCATAGATGGTATCGCCGTCCTCGCCGCCATCCAGGCTATCGCTTCCGTACCCACCAAAAATCATATCCGCTCCATCGTTTCCATTGACGGTATCAGTACCTCCCTCGCCAAATAGGAAATCGTCACCCCCACCGCCATTCAATGTGTCCGAGTCATTTCCACCTGTCAGATAGTCAGTTCCATCCGCCCCACTGGCCGTGTCCTCCCCATCGCCGAGGATGATGTCGTCGACAAAAGCGCCGCCGGAATACGTGTCTCCGCCCGCACCGAGATTGCCCTTGACTCCGACACCGCTAAAACCGTTTGCTTCGGTCAAGGCAGTGAAATTGACGGTATCCGAGCCCGATCCTAAGTCAACTTTGATCGATATCAGATCCTCAGCCGGATTTGCAGCATAGAAAACGTCGCCATCACCGATTTTGAACCATTTTTCCATGCCGTTCATGTACGCCACAAGTGTGATACTATCGACTGCGGCATCACCTGAGTCGTCGATAGTAAGCGCTCCATCGGCGAATGCCACGGTGACGGCTAGGCACAGGCGGTCTTCAAGCTTCTCGACGTGATACATGGCAGGCCCCTAATAGTGAAAGGACACCGAGACGATTGCGGGGCAGTTTGCTCCTCGGCGGCCGGGGCTGTCAAGCAATTCTGACGCTATTTGGACGGCATTAGAAAAGTGACATATTCTGTCACTGGGGATCATGAAAATATTATCGAAAATATCGTCGCATCGTCCGACCGTGGACCAGACGTGTCCAACGCTCATGCTCCGATAGGTAGATCCATTTCTACCTTTTTGCCGGAGCAAAGCCATGGAGACGCAGGTGCAGTTGCCGCCGAGTGGGCGGGATTTTGATGTTTATCGGCTGGTGAAGATTGAGCAGCGTTCGACCCGGGCCGCGGCTGCGGCGGTGGGGATTTCGCAGACGCGGGTTTGCCAGGTGATCGAACGCGTCGCCCAATTTTTGATCGAGGCGACGCCGGCGACCGAAGACGACGAACGGCATGGCCGGCGGCTGCGGGTGGCGCAGCAAGTGGCGGCCGAGCGGATTGATTTTCTGTATGCCTTGGCGGTGCGGAGTTACCGGCAGTCGAAGGGAGCAGAAACGACCGTCCGCGAGGTCGAGACCGGGCTGCGGCCCAAGGTGACGATCACCACGACGCGCAATAGTTATGGCGATGGGCGAATTCTGATGGCAGCCGCGAACATGGTGATGCTGGCCGCAAAGTTGCCAGTGCCGCTGTTGGGAATTGGCGGCGAGGGTGAAGTAGATGAGCTGGAGGCCTTGGCGATTCCCCTGGAAGAGGACGATCTCCTGGAAGAGGACCCTCCCCTGAAAGAGGACTGTTCAGCCGTGGCGGGTGAACAGGGGGCTGAGGCGGCTGAGCGGCTCCAGCAAGATGCCGCAAGTCGTTTGCAGGAAATCAATTACATGAAGGACGTGCTGGCCAAGATGCGGGCGAAAATGAGCCAGCCGGCCCCTGTTCAGCCGGCCGTTTCGCCGGAGTCACCCGCTACGGAAAGTCAGCCGCCAGCGGGCCGGCCTTTGAGTTCAGGCGAACTAAAGTCCCGCAAGGCGTTTTTGGCGCAGGCACCCTAACTGCCTACCGCGAACCGGCGGCGGCGATGAGACCAGCACAGATGACGAACAAGATAATCCCACCAATCACTGCGGCAACCACTGCGGCGATCTTGCGGTACGAAGTGGGGGCGGTGCCGGTGCAGCGGCCGGTCTGGCCGTTGAGCAGGAAGCGGAACGTCCGCGCGCGATAGGTATAGGCCATGATCCAGACGGGCAGCAGGACCGGCTCCGCGGTCAGTCCTTCGACCCGCACGTTAACGTGTACATTCCGCGACTTGCCGGGGACTAAGTCGGCGCACGCAGCGCGGACGAGATCCTCCAAGCCTTGCTGCGCGAGGGGCCGGGCATACTTGCGCTGCACTTGAAATTGCTCGAACAGGGAATTTTCGAGATCGGCCTGTTCCGTCGGCATCGCTTGAGCCAGATCGTAAGGACAGATGGCGTTCGTCTCCCCGGGAGAGAGCGAACTACTGGCGCCGATCAGCAGGCCGTTGTAGTTCCCTTGATGCTGGCCCGCGACGGGGCACCAACTGGCACTCGCGCCCCAGGGAGTTTGGCTGCTGTCGGCCGTCCAGTGCGTGAAGGTCTTGCCGGCGAACACCCAGTAGGGCACATAGACGGCAGTCAGCTTGGTGACGATGGCCGCCGTCGCAAGATCGCCGGGTCGCCAAAAGCTGCTCCCCATCCATTGCTTCAGCCGGGCGACCGCATCGGGCTGCTCTATCCGAAACGGCACGACGAATTTGGGAGCCAGCGTCTTCGCGTCGCGCTCGGCTTGCAACTTCTCGCCGCCGCAGAAGGGGCAGCGGAGGTTTTGCACTTGGGCATCGTAGCTCATCGACGCGCCGCAGCCGTCGCAGCGGAAGTTGTGCGTCGAGATCATCGTGCTGCCGGCCGTACCTTGTCCTTCGCGGGGCGGGGATTCACCCTCGCGCTGCGGCGCTTCAACGCCGCAGTTGGCACAGAACAAGTCTTCCTCGTCCAGCAAGCCCTGGCAGATCGCGCACTTTTCGAGTTCGTTGCTCATGCTTAGGTATTTAACTTTGCGAGGCAGCAAACACAATTGCCAGGACAATTAACAGTAGTACCACAAGTACACCCACCAGAATCGCGATCCGTTGCCAGGAGACAGGCTTATCGCCGTCCATCCTGCCGGTCTGGCCATTCAGCAAAAAACGATAGAGCTTGTCTTGATACTTATAACTGGCAATGTACAGCGGCAGCAGACACAAATCGGAATTCACCTGGCTGAACTTCGTGTTGACGTTGAGACTGCGGTGCGTGTCTCCGGGCAGAAACGCGGCGACGTTGCTTTGTTCCCGGCGATAGAATTCTTGCTGCGATACTTGTAAGGCCGCCTCGCGCTCGACGGAATAATCTTCCGCAAACCAACCAGCGAGAAAATACGCGGCATAACGCTTGAGCGCCGGCAACTGATAAGGCTGCACGCGGAGTGCTTGATCTTGCGGCAAGCCCTTGCTGCCGGAAACGAGGTAGCCGCTGTAATAGTGATGATGCCGACCTGCGAGCGGATACCATTCGGTCTCTTGCACCTGCCGCGTGTGCGTGGTGGTGTTGCCCTTCGCGTCGGTCGTGGTGTAAGTCTCCGTGCGATACCAATGCTCGCCGATGCTGGCCTGCCAATCGCTATCGGCCCGCATGGAGAACGACCAGAAGGGAAGGTACACGCCTTTCATCTTGTCGAGCACCGCCGACGTCTTCAGATCACCGGGCCGGTACCAGCCGTTGTCGGCCAGCCAGGCCTTGAACTTCGCCTGGGCTACTTCGGGCGGAATCGCAAAGCCGATGACGAACTCGGGCAACTGCTTGCCGGTCTCGCGCGCAGGGAGTTCGACGACATAGGTGGAGTCGCAGAAGGGACAGATGTAACTCCGTTGATCGGGATCGGTGGCTACTTCCGCCCCGCAAGTTTCGCAGCGGAAGTGCTTTTGATCGGGAGCTTGTTCTTGCTCTTCCTTTGGCGCTTTTATTGTTTGACCCGCCGGCGCTCGAAACTCCGGGTTCGTCGTGCCGCAGGCGGGGCAGAACTTATCGAGCGCTTCGATAGGCGTGCCGCAAGCAGCGCACGGCTTGCCGCGCGGCCCTGGTGCGTCGCGATCGACGTTGGCATCGAGCCATTGAATGTCGGCCATGGAAACCTATCAGGCGTTAGCTGTGCATCCGCGGAAAGTCGTCACCGTCGATCAGAATCTTAGCCTCTGCCGTGGCCAGTTCCAGCAAGCGCTGCCGCAGCGTCGTTTCATCAGCATACTTGCGGGCCAGTTGCACATAGGTGCTGTGATGCCGCGCTTCAGATTCAAACAGGCTGCCATAGAACTCCGCCAACTCGCGATCCGCCAACCGATCTCGCAGCAGACCAAACCGCTCACACGACCGGGCTTCGATCAGCGCCGCAACCAACAAGCGATCAACGGCGCGTTCCGGTTCATCCTTGCGGATCAGCCCGTGCAACTTGCTGCCATAGGTGCTGGGATTAAGCCGGCGGAACTTCATCCCTCGTCGCGCGAGCAGATCCGTCACCAAGTGATAGTGCTCCAGTTCTTCCCGCACAATCTCGGTCATCGCCACGCCCAGTTCCACATCCTCGACATAGTAACCCAGCAGATTGAGCGCACATGCGGCAGCCTTTCGCTCGCAATGCGCATGATCGATGAGCAGTTCTTCCAGGTTGGCTTCGACCTGTTGCAGCCAACTATCGGGGGTAGTACTTTGCAGATTCAACATCGGGACGAGTGCGGATTGGGGAGTGAGCGGTTTCAATGGCTTTGCGTTTCGCGTGCCTTTGAACGGATGCTGAATGATACAATTGCGATTCGCCGCCGCAAATTCCACGTCCCCTTCAATCCACGCCGATTTTTCCGCATGATTCTGCTGAGTGTACAAGAGATTGTGAAGCACTATGGGCCGGAACCGGTGCTGGACGGCGTGACGTTCGACCTGCGGCCGGGTGAGCGGGCGGCGCTAGTGGGACCCAATGGCGCGGGCAAGACGACGCTGATGCAGATCATCGCGGGGCTGAGCGAGCCGCACTCGGGTCGCATCGAAATCCATTCGCGGGCGCGACTCGGCTATTTGGAACAACAGCCGGAGTTTGCCGTCGGGCGCACAGTTTGGCAGGAAGCCAGCAGCGGGCTGGATGAACTCTTAAAACTCTCCGGCGAAGCGGAACGAATTGCAACAGCGATGGCCGTCGAGCAGGATCCAGCCGCCCGCCGTAAGCTCGAGCAGCAGTTCGATTTCATCCAGCATCAGTTGCATCGGCACGATGTCTATCAGGCCGATCGCCGCATTGAGCAGATTTTGCAAGGACTTGGTTTCGGCGAAGCCAGTTATCAGCAACCCGTCGAGCAACTCTCGGGCGGTCAGCAAAACCGGTTGTTACTCGCGAAGTTGTTGTTGGCCGATCCGGATCTACTGCTGCTGGATGAACCCTCAAACCATTTGGATATTGATGCGACGGAATGGCTCGAGAATTATCTCACGGCCACCGATCAAGCAATGCTCGTCGTGAGCCACGACCGGTACTTTCTGGATCGCGTGACCAATCGCACGCTGGAGCTGTATCAGGGGACTGTCGAATCGTATCCGGGCAACTTCACGCAGTACAAGCGACTGAAGGCGGATCGGATTGAGGTGCAGCGCAAGACCTACGAAAAGCAGCAGGAAGAGATTGCGCGGATGGAAGACTTCATCCGTAAGAATCATTACGGCGTCCTCGCGCCGCAGGCCGAAGATCGGCGGAAGAAGCTCGAACGGATCGAGCGCGTGCCGCCGCCGCGGGAAATCAGATCGCCGGCGATGAGCTTCCCCGCGACTTCGCGCACGGGGGACATTGTGCTGCGCGTCGAGAAACTCAGCAAAGCCTACGATCGGCCGCTGTTTAAGGATTTGACTTTTGACGTGCTCCGCGGCGAGAAGTGGGGCATCCTCGGCCCAAACGGCAGCGGCAAGACTACATTGCTGCGCTGCATCCTGGGCGAGACGAAAGCGGACGCCGGCCGGTCCGTCCTCGGCAGCGGCGTAAAGGTGGGGTATTTCGATCAACTCCTCAGCAGCATCCCCGCCGATGCCGAAGTGGCCGATGCCGTGCGGCCGGATCACAAAGAATTCATGATCCAGCAGCGGCGCGACCTGCTCGCGCGGTTCGGCATCATCGGCGAAACAGTCATGCAAAAAGTCTCGAGCCTGAGCGGCGGCGAGCGCAACCGCACCGCGCTTGCTCGGCTCGCTGCGCTTGATGCCAACGTGCTGCTGCTAGATGAACCGACGAACCACCTCGATCTCTGGGCCCGCGATGCGCTCGAACAAGCCCTTAAGAACTTCGACGGCACGGTGATCTTCGTCAGCCATGATCGGTACTTTCTCAATCAGGTCGCGGACAAATTGCTGATCGTGCAGCCCGACCGTTTTCGCGTGATCGAAGGGAACTACGACACTTATTTGCATTTGGTGAAGCAAGGTTTCGCTCGCGATGCGCGCGCGGGAGTCGGCATCGAAAAGAAGAAGGATGCTGAAACAGCGTCCGCTAATTCGCAGCGCGCCGACAAGGACAGTCGCCGCAAAAGAAAATTCTCCTATCGCAAGCCGGGCGATATCGAAGCGGAGATTCACGAAAGCGAAGCCCGACTGCAAGAACTGCACGCCTCGTTTGCCGCGCCGGAAATTCTCCGCGACGGCAGCCGCGTCAAGCAGATTCAAAGCGAGATCGCGAGCTTGGAAACCGCATTGCTCAAGTTATATGAACATTGGGAAGAAGCACTGGAGATGAATTCGTAATCCAAGAGCCGCGCACGAATGAAGTCTGGCTGGCTAAGAAGTGGAGTTAGAAGAAATATCTTGCGGCAATTTCTCCTCCTAAAAATAGACCCCACAGGAGATAAATCAGCGGTGTTGCCCTGGCCAACCTGGCATGACGACGTCATCGAGAGGGTCGACCATGCTAACGCTCGGGGCGATCGACACTGGCAACATCGTGGGTGAGACCAACGTCTTTGGCAACAGCATGCTCGTTTTCGATGGCTCGGGCACATTGGTTGTTGCGGGAATCATTTCGGGACAAGGGAGCATCGAGAAACTAGGCTCCGGCACGGCGACGCTGCAAGTGCTTGAGGTTGTTACCGCACTTCATCCGGCAGGACTCCGGATAAATTGGGGAGAGCATCTATTCACCGTTCCACTTGATTGAGGATTATCGGGGGACAAGCGCAGCCGCAAATCGCCCTGCCTCACTGCCCAGGTGCGCCTTTTGACCAAGGCAAACCTATTCCTTAGTTTTATCTCCAGCATCATTGGACACCATTGCTTGGTAGCCAATTGCGGCTTGCTTAGCGGGCGCAAGATCGGCACGATGTTCGCTAGTCAACACTCTGCTACAACGGCGGTGGTTCATTGCCGGCGAGTTTTCAGGCGCTGAACAATTGAGTACATTCGTCAATCGCGTCGTCGTTTTGCCGGACAAATTCGTCCACTTCCGGGCGACTTCTCTTGGGAAAAGAAACATGACCAAAACCTGCCTCTGCCGCCGGCTTCGTTTTTTTCGTCGCGCTGCATTCCAGCTCGGTTTAGCCGCTCTGGCGATTTTCTCGCTGATCGTCGCGGCTCATGGGCAAACTCCGCCAAAACCCGCGTTCCAATATGAGTTGGGCGACATCCGCGTAAGCGTTCCGTCGGCGGATGAACCCCGGGTGAAAGCGTTCGGTCCGGAATCGATCAAGGAGGCGGCCAAGTACTTGGAGACCGGGGCAGTCAGTTGGGCGCGCGGACGGGCGTGCGTGAATTGCCACACTACCGGTCCCTACATGTCCGAATACACTGCCTGGTCGCGGCAGTTCGGTAAGCCGAGCGCGGAGGTGCTTGCGAGCTTCGTGAGTGCGGTGCCGAACGAGGTCAAGGAAGTCAAGGAGACGGATAAGAACGGGCACAAGTATTATCCCAGTGCGTTCAATAGCGTGTGGCGTAGCGTCGGGCTGGCCGAGTGGGATCGGCACCTCAACGGCAAACTTTCCGAGGAGACGCAGCGCTCGCTGCGCGACATGTTCGAGCGCCAATCCGCCAGTGGCGCGTTCGTCAGCCACGGCGAAGTCGAAATTCCGCATATCACCACGGACTTTGAACTCTCGTTGCAAGCCGCGCGGGCCATCACCGCCGCGCCGGGTTGGCTCGCGGGGCTGAAGGACGAGGCCCTGCTCGCTCGCGTCGAGAAGCTGAAACAATGGCTCCGCACCGCGCCGCCGAAGAATGACTTTGACCGCGTCTTGAAATTGCAACTAGCCCACTATCTGCCGGAACTGGTTCCGCAAGCCGAACGCGAGGCCGCGCTGACTTTGCTTTCTGCCAAACAACAGGCCGACGGCGGCTGGAGCACGCGCGACATGTCGCCGGTCGCCGACTGGCACTTTGAAATGAGTCCCATCGTGCTCAATCTCATCAAGAACCTGCCCGATGCCGCCCAGCCGGAGAGCGACGCGTATATGACCGCGCTGGCCATCGTGCTGATGCGACAGAACAACGTCCCCATATCCGACCCGCGCATCCAGCAAGGCCTGGCGTGGCTCAAGCGCGAACAGCGCGCCAGCGGACGCTGGTGGATGCACTCGCTCTATCGCGGGAACTTCCACTACATCACCTACATTGCCACCGTGGAAGCGATGAAGGCCCTCGACCTGTGCGGCGAGTTGGACGGGATTTCGGCGGACAAGAAATGACGGACCAAATCGTTGTTGAAACCGGTCGATTCAAGG
>JAYTUF010000005.1:0-3237 GCA_043744755.1 Anatilimnocola sp. | reverse complement strand
GCTCTTCCCTCCAGTCCATCACGGTCCCTCGCCGTCCACAACCCCGCACACCGATTCGACGATCTGATAGCATCGTATTTGACAGCTTCAAACCACTGCCCCACGCACCTAAGAACTCGACGCGATCACACATGTCGTCAGGCGAGATTGCTGTCGCGATTTCGACTATTCGCCGCGCCTGTTCGCCAATAGAGAACTGGGTTTGTTGGCAGAGGACGATGCCTGCGTGGGACTTTCCTTGACCGAGAAACTCAGAATGAAGGCGATAGTAGTCGCTCACGTTGTAGGAATATAGCACTCGCTGCTTGGACGTCGCGAACTCCAATTGCACCGAATCGGAAGCCTTGATCGTACCGGCTTCCAGAGCAGTGAGCACGTCCACGCCTAAATTCCGCAGCGTCGCGGTGAGGGCATGGCTCATTGAATCTTCATCCAGAAAAAGGCAGAGCATTATCGCTACGTTCCTGATCGATAGTGCTCTCGCTCCAACCGCGCTGCGTCCGCCTGACTTTGCGCGATGTCCGCATCCATCTCGTCGCGGTTGGCGTGATAGTAGGTCATCGCGGCAAAGACTTGGGCCAGCGTCAGATGAGGCAACTCAACGACAATCTCGTTCGGAGTCAAGCCTTGCTGATACCAGCCGACGATTCGCTGGACCGTAACTCCGGTTCCAGCAATGCGCGGACGCCCCCCACGAATGTCCGGAGAGCTCTCGATCAAGGAGCCGATTTCAGTGGTTTGTGACATGGAATTCAATTGTATCAAGTGGAGAAGCCAGCATTATCGATTGTACTCCGGTCGAATGCCGGGGCCACCGAAAGTCCTAAGTCGTATGCGTGAGAGCCCATGGCAACGCCACAGACTCAGTGCAAAACCCGCATAACGACCTTCAACACTGGAGCCTCAATGCCGTACCTCAACAACGCAGACAAAACGTGATGACCTGCGATCTTCACCGCGAACCCGGCCAGCGGCGACTTGTGCGCGCCGGCCAGGTTGCCAATGACGAGCCCCCGCGGCTCCAAATGCCGGTCGGCGACATGGCTGAGCACTTCGGGGTCGAGGTAGCGATGAAGAACGGAGGAGGACACGGGATTAGTTGTCTTTCGGTTCTGGGAAGCTGTCGGGCGAAGGAGTCGGAGTATCTGGTTTTGGCATTTCGGGAATGCTGTCAATCGATTGAGATGAATCGTTGTTTTTCGTTTCGAGAAAGTCCGGGTGCGAGACGTAGCAGCCGGGATGGGTTCTCTGGAATTCTCGCGCTGCGGCCACGGAAACTTGCGAACGGTCGAAGTTAACCCCCGCCAAGTTGCGAATGGGGCCTAAGAGGCGCAAATCGGCGTCGCTGAATTGCGGCTGGACATAACCGAACAGGTGGCGTGAGTCGTCCAAGGACGGGAGGTAGAGGTAGTAACGAATATATCCCACCCACCGCTGACCGACGCTATCTTCCAGGGGGGACGTGGGGCAGAGGAGATTATGGATAAATCCCACCCTGGGTACGCCGAGCGAAATGTAGACCGAGCCCCCCTTGGCCAGAATTTCCGTATACGCCTGCTCTTGCCGCTGCCGGGCCCGCAGTTGGTTGCCATACCAGGCTGCCGGAACCGCGACCACCAGCGTGAATAACAGCAGCGATCGCAGGCCGAATTGAAATCTTCGTTTGTTCGCCAGGCCAAACATGTATGCAACCTTTCAACCCTAAGCGCCAACCATGATGTTTCCAGCCTCGATTTCAACTCTTTCGACCGTACAACCGGCCGAGTTCACGTCCGTGATGGCCGAACGAAGTGCGTTTTCGAGTGAGTCCGCTACACGATGAAAGTTGATTGAGGTCGTGCCACAACACATCCCCGGCGAGCCGTCGTCGCAGCCGGCTTCGAATAAGCGATTAGCCAAGTCGTCCGTTAATTCGGGTGCGCCTTTGAGAACAAGCGTGAAGTCATATTTGTTCATAACACCATCTCGTAGACTAGCCTCACCAACCTTCAGTTTAACTCATGTGAGGGCATTTCCGCACGGCGCGGCGAATATCCTTGGCATGATCTTCAGGATCGCGCGGCGTACAAAAAATCGCTTGTCGGCATCCTTCGCGTTCATGCAGGGGGCAGAAGAGCAAGCCCCAAATGTGGGCGTGACCTGCAGCCTCCCGCAGCTCCCAACCAAGTTCGAGCGCAACATCGATTGCTTCCCGAATGTGTTTGTTCGGATGCGAGTTCATGTTCACGCGGCTGGCTTCTCATACTTCCGATCCGCGGGTATCGCTTGCAGCAGCATGTCGATCAGCTTTTCGCTGTTGAGGCCGTTGGCTTGGGCAGCGTAGTTGCCGGCGATGCGGTGGCGGAGGGCGGGTTTGACGATGGCTTGCACGTCTTGCACGGTGGCGTGATAGCGGCCGTAGAGGATGGCCCGGGCCTTGGCGCACATGACGAGCGTGAGGACACCGCGGGGACCGGCGCCCCAACTGATCCATTTGCCGACGAAGTCCGGAGCTTCCTTAGCGCCGGGGCGAGTTGCCCGGACCAAGGCCCAGGCATAGCCCAGCACCTGATCGCTGACGGGGACGCGGGTCACGAGCTTTTGAAACTCGACGATTTCCTCGCCGCTGAGGACGGGCTGAATGTCGCCCAGCTGGCCGCTGGTGACGCGGCGGGCGACTTCCCATTCCTCGGCGGGGCTGGGGTAATCGACTTTCACGTAGAGCAGGAAGCGGTCGAGCTGGGCTTCGGGCAGCGGATAGGTTCCTTCCTGCTCCAGCGGGTTCTGCGTGGCGAGCACGAAGAACGGCGCGGGGAGCGGATGGATCTTGCCGCCGGCAGAGACTTGCCGTTCTTGCATCGCTTCGAGCATGGCCGCCTGGGTCTTGGGCGGCGTGCGGTTGATTTCGTCGGCGAGCAGCATGTTGGCGAACAGCGGACCGGCCAGGAACTTGTAAGACCGCTGATGCGTTTCGGGATCTTCCTGAATCACTTCAGTGCCGGTGATGTCGCTGGGCATCAAGTCGGGCGTGAACTGAATTCGCTTGAACGTCAGGTGCAGCGCCTTGGCGAGCGAACTGATGAGCAGCGTCTTGGCGAGACCCGGCACCCCTTCCAGCAGCGCGTGACCCTTGGCGAACATCGAGATCAGCACCTGCTCGATGACGTCGCTCTGCCCAACGATCACTTTGGACAGTTCATCCCGCAGCCGGTTGTAGGCCTTCTCACACTTTTGAACCGCGGCGACGTCGTTCTGCTC
>JAYTUF010000004.1:0-12748 GCA_043744755.1 Anatilimnocola sp. | reverse complement strand
GTATGATCCAAGCCCCGGCAGGGGCGGCAGAATCCCGGGGGTCGCTATTTCTTTCTCACCCACAAACGTACCTTGCCATTCCCTAAATCGCTTTCGACTTCGATCGCGCCCGTGATAGGTTCCGATGTCAACGAATCCGCCAACGTCTCTCCACCAATGAACGCCCGATGCTCTTCAATGGCCGCGGCAACTTCCGGATCATCGGCGACCACGCCGATGACGATGCGATCCGTGTATTCGAGTTGCAATTCTTTCCGCTGATCTTGAATCGCGCGCACTAAATCGTTGGCGTAACCTTCGCGGACGAGTTCGGGCGTGATTTCGGTGGACAGCACGACGACCACGCCGCGGCCCTGCGCTGCGGCCCAGCCGGGCTTGGCTTGCAGGCGGACTTGCAGGTCTTCGCCGTCGAGCTTGATCGTTTCGCCGCTGACTTGCAGGTCAACGGTTCCTTGCGACTGCATTTGCGCGAGCAACTGACCGCCATCGGCCGCGCCTAGCACCTTCTTGCATTCGGGGAGCAATTTGCCAATGCGGGGACCGAGGCGTTTGAAGTTCGGTTGCACATGGTACGTGATGTACTTGTTCGCATCCTCGGCGTAGTCGATTTGCTTGACGTTGAGTTCATCACGCAGCAGGGCATCATGCTGTTGCAGCCAGGCTTGGTGCGTCTTCTCTGAGAGAATCACTTCCACCTTCGCGAGTGGCTGGCGAACCTTCAGTTTGTTATCCATCCGGGCGCTGCGCCCTAGCGAAGCAATCTCCCGCAGCAGTTGCATGCGGGCGGAAAGGGTTTCATCGACGACGGTTTTATTTGCGAGGGGATAATCCGTGAGATGTACCGAGACCAGTGCTCGGTCGCCGAAAACACCGGCAAGATTTCGCCACAATGTTTCCGCGAGGAAGGGCGTGAAAGGGGCGATGACCTTGGCGGTAGTCAGCAGGCATTCATAGAGCGTCCAATAAGCATCCAGCTTCGCTGGCGATTCCTTATCACTGGCCCAAAAGCGATCCCGGCTGCGGCGGACATACCAGTTCGATAGGCCATCGACAAACGCATTGATCTGTTTGCAGGCTTCAAAATTGTCATAAGCGTCCATCCGCTCGACAACCGTGGCAAGCGTGCGATTCAATTCGCTCAAGATCCAGCGATCCAGTTCACCGCGCTCAGCGACTGAGCGATAACCTTTACCTTTCGCCAAATCGGCAGCGCTCAACCGCAAATCTCTACCGACGGTGACGCGCTGTCCTGGATCGAAACCATCAATGTTCGAATAAATGACGAAGAAGCTGTAGCAATTCCAGAGTCTCAATAGAAACTCAGGGATACTATCTTTGATCGCCCGCTCTGCATACCGAATCGTCGTCCACGGCGGCTGGTTGGCAAAGAAGAACCACCGCAGTGCGTCCGCGCCATACTTATCGAAAATCTCCCGCGGCTCGCGGTAGTTCCGCTTGCTCTTCGACATCTTCTGCCCGTCTTCGCCGAGCATCAGGCCGAGGACAATGCAGTTTTTGAAGGGATGCGGATAAGGGAAGTTTGGAGTTTCGAGTTTTGAGTTCCGAGTTGAGGAAGGATCGTTGCCGAACAGCAAGGTGCTGATCGCCAGTTGTGAGTAGAACCAACCGCGAGTCTGATCGAGCGCTTCGCTGATGAAGTCGGCGGGGAATTGGTCGGCGAATTTCTCCCGGCCTTGATGCGGATAACCCCACTGCGCGAACGGCATGGCGCCGCTGTCGTACCAGCAGTCGATCACTTCGGTGACTCGCTTCATTCTCGCGCCGGGGGCAAACGGCGAGTCGTACGTCACTTCGTCGATATAAGGCTTATGCACCCGCAGATCATCGGGCAGTGATGGCTTGGCTTTTTTGGCTGCGTCCCAAACCTCGGTGCCAGCAAGACCAGGCTTGTTCAGCAGCTCTTCATAACTGCCAATCGCTTCCATCTGCCCCGTTTGCTGGCAAACCCAGATTGGCAGAGGCGTGCCCCAGTAGCGTTCGCGCGAGAGGGCCCAATCAACGTTCGATTCCAAAAAATTGCCGAACCTCCCATCTTTGATGTGCTCTGGGAGCCAGTTGATCTGCTGATTGTTAGCGACCATTTCGTCCTTGTAGGCCGTCGTTTTGATAAACCAACTTCGCCGCGGATATTGAATCAGCGGATCCTGATCCGCCCGCCAGCAGAAGGGATAGTCGTGGAGGTATTGTTCTTGGTGATACAGTAAGCCCTTGGCCTTTAACTCTCGTTGGATGTCTTTATCGCAATCCTTGACCCAGCGGCCTTGATAGTCGGGCGCGTCTTTGGTGAATTTGCCGTCGGGGCCGACGGCGCACAGTAAATCTGGCCCTTCACCATCTTTGAAGTTCACGCGGTCAACAAGCAACAATCGATGATCGTCTTCACCGAATGCCGGCGCGATATGCACCAATCCTGTGCCGCTTGCAGTAGTTACAAAATCGTCCCAAACGATTCGCCAATAAAGATGCTGTGTTTCCTTTGCTAATGCTTTGGTCGCTTCCGATTCAGAAAATCCCAATCCAACCAGCACATTTTTCTGATACTCGACGTGCGCAGCATCGTGATCAAGTCGCCCCTCAACATTCCCAAGGAACTGGTAATAGTTGTCGAACGGCGGAAGGTATCGCCTACCGACCAACTCCCATCCTTTTAGCGATGATCCGACTTTCACTACGTTTGTGGACGCCTTCACTGGCCCCGATTTCACTGGTCCGCGAGCAATCCTTGCCAAGTCATCGATTCTATCTGCGGCAACGATGACCTTCTGGCCCTCATCATCGCCGACCGTGGCGATCAAATAGTCAATGTCGGAATTCACTGCGACAAACTGATTGCTCGGCAGCGTCCAAGGCGTCGTCGTCCACACCAGCAGCGACGTATCCGTTTTGTTTCCCGCATCATCCAACAGCGGAAACAGCACATACACGCTCGGGTCCGCCACTTCCCGATACCCAAGCCCCACTTCACCCGCCGAAAGTGAAGTGCCGCCTTGGGCCCACCACCAGACAATTTTATAACCCTGATATAAAAGTCCGCGGTCAAATAAAGTCTTTAGTGACCACCAAACGCTCTCTACATAACTTTGGTGATAAGTGACATAGGCCTCCTTGAGGTTGACCCAAAAGCCTAAGCGTTCGGTCAGGCGTTCCCATTCTTGCATGTACCGCCAGACGCTTTCCTGGCAGCGGTGGATGAAGGGTTCGACGCCGTAGGCTTCGATTTCTTCCTTGGCGTGGATGCCCAGTTCTTTACAGACTTCAACCTCGACGGGCAGGCCGTGCGTGTCCCAGCCGGCTTTCCGCTCGCAGAAGAAACCCATCATAGTTTTGTAGCGCGGGAACAGGTCCTTGATGGCCCGCGTCAGGCAGTGGCCGGGGTGCGGCATTCCGTTGGCGGTCGGGGGGCCTTCAAAGAAGACAAATTTTTGTTGGCCGCGGCGGCGATCGAGCGATTGCTCGTAGATGGCCTGTTCCTTCCAGAACGCGAGGACGTCCTCTTCCATCCGCGGAAACGGCGCGCTGGCCGGCACTGGTTGAAACATGGGCGTTGGTTGGCTCCGGGCTAGTGCTCGCTGGGCAGAAGGTCCGCATAGCGGACCTACGCAGGGCGACGTTTGTTACTCATCGTCCAGGTCATCATCGCCGCCCTTGGACTTGGCCTTGCCTTTCCCCTTGGCCTTCCCCTTCCCCTTCGGTTTTTCTTCTTCGGAGGCGGGCGCGGCGGGATCATCGGGCACGACGGGTTCATCGGGTTCGGCGTCTTCATCGACGAAATCGCCGCCGATGGGCAGCACCACATCATCTTCGGGCAGCGCGGCGTCGTCCACTTCTTCCAAATCGGCCAGGTCGTATTCGTCTTCGAGTTCTTCTTCGAAATCGTCATCGAATTCGTCGTCGAAATCGTCTTCGTCGAAGTCATCGACATCGCCCGTTTCGGCCCCTGCCGCTTCATCTTCGTCTTCGTCACTCATGACGATTGTCGAATTGGGGGCAGCCCATTCAGTGGTAGGAACGTCGTCGGTTGCGGCCAAACGAGGTTTAAAATGTGGTTGGGCAACGGTGCTGGCGTGATGGTCGATTCGCATGATGGATGGCCGGCAGGAGTATTGTCGATGAGAGGGCGATTAGGAGGCAGAATCGTCGGCGACGCGCCAAACTTCCTTAATTATCCGAGCCTGGGCGCTTTGTCAACGACCGCAGAAGAGAGCCGATTCCACGACTGGAACCAAGCATTGTAACACTTTTGCCCCAGTTATAGTTCAAACAGCCACTTTCGCGGGGGGGCTGGGCTTCTTCATTTCTTCACCTTATCTTCACGAGTTGCCACTCCGCGTGCGTCAAACTCTCTTTCGGCTTATCAGACACGGCCGGCTGGATCTTCCATGAGCAAACATCTACAGCGCGATATCGACGGCCTGATTAACAAATTGCTGACCATTTCGTCGCTAGTGGAGGAGATGATCGACCGCGCCACGCAGGCCCTCAGCGAGCGGCGATACGACCTGGCCGAGCAGGTCATCAGCTCTGAGAATTTCGTCGATAAGCACGAGGTGCATCTCGAGGAGGAGTGCCTGAAGATGCTGGCCCTGCATCAACCGGTGGCCATCGACCTGCGGCGAATTGCCACGGTGCTGAAGGTGAATGCTGATCTGGAGCGGATGGCCGATCTGGCGGTGAGCATTGCCAACCGGGCGCGGGCCATTGCCGAATATCCCGCGTTTGTGCCGCCCGACCGGCTGCCGACGATGGTGGTGCTGGCGACGCAAATGGTCCGGGCCGCGATGGATTCGTTCGTGAACCTGGATTCGGCCGCCGCCCGCCGCATCCTGGCCATGGATCACCAGGTCGATCAATTCAACTGCGAGATCATCGACGAACTGCAGGCCCGCATGCAGAAGCAGCCCGACATGGTGCCCGCCGCTTTGCATTGTTTTTCCGGCGTCCGGCACCTGGAACGGATTGCCGATCATGCGACGAACATTGCCGAAGACGTAATTTATCTGGTGGAAGGGGACATCGTCCGCCACCTGCACGCCAAACTTTCCGAATCGCCTTCCTGACTTGCCGTTCGCAGGCACGCTTATGCCCAAAACGAAAATCCTGGTGATCGAAGACGACCGTTCGCTGAGCGAAGTGCTGACTTATAACCTGAAGCAAGCCGGTTATGAGGTGCTGAACAGTTCGGACGGGCAGGATGGCTTGCTGCAAGCGCAATTGAAATCACCGGATATCGTGCTGCTCGATTTGATGTTGCCCGTGGTCGATGGGCTGGATGTGTGCCGCCGCCTGCGAGCCGACGCTTCGACCCGCGAAATGTTGATTGTGATGCTAACTGCCAAGGCGGAAGAGTCGGACGAGTTGATCGGATTTTCGCTGGGGGCCGACGACTACGTGACCAAGCCGTTCAGCGTGAAGGTGCTGCTCGAGCGGATCAAAGCGCTCCGCCGGCGGCGCTTGGGCGACGGCGTGCCGGACGAGATTACCAAGCGGCAAGGGGTGACGGTGAATCGCCGCCGGCATCAAGCCTCCATCGAAGATCAGCCGTTGCCCCTGACGCGCAGTGAGTTCCGCCTGCTCGATACGCTCATTCGGCAGCCCGGCCGGGTGTATGATCGGACCGAACTGATCGACGCAGCACTCGGCGAAGACACGATGGTCATGGAGCGGACCATTGACGTGCATATTCGCGCCCTGCGCCGTAAACTGGGCGATAAAGCCGACGTGATCGAAACCGTCCGCGGCGTGGGCTATCGCTTTCGCGATACCGATCTGCCTGGAGAAGATGCGGGGGAATGAGCCAACAATGCCCATTCAAGAAATCCATACGGTCGATTCCCACACCGCGGGCGAACCCACCCGGCTCGTCGTAGCGGGTGGCCCCGATTTGGGCAGCGGACCTCTGGCCGAGAGATTGCAAAGGTTCAAACAGCACCACGACCGCTTCCGCTCGGCCATCGTTAACGAACCACGGGGCAGCGATGTGCTTGTCGGCGGATTGCTTTGCGAACCGACCGATCCGTCTTGTGCGGCTGGCGTCATCTTCTTCAACAACGTCGGTTATCTCGGCATGTGTGGCCACGGCACGATGGGCCTGGTGCAAACGCTGGCGTATCAAGGGAAGTTGCAGCCCGGCGTGCATCGGATTGAAACGCCGGTTGGCGTGGTGAGCACGACGCTGCACGAGGATGGCCGGGTGAGTGTGGAGAATGTGGTGAGTTGGCGGACGCAGAGGATCGAGATCTACCGCGGCCCGGATGTTGCGGCGTTGCAGGGCGATATTGCATGGGGCGGAAACTGGTTTTTTCTTGTCTCGCTAGAACAGCAGCTTCAAGTGAAGAATGCCTACCCGCCGCTCAACTATGGGATAACGCATTCCAACGTGTCGTTCCTGACATCGTTCGCTAATCACTTGCGCGCAGGGATCAACGGCAACGAGCATCCCGAAGTCGATCACATCGAACTCTTCGGCCCACCTCAACTCCCCGGTAGTCACAGCCGCAACTTCGTCCTCTGCCCCGGCGGTGCGTATGATCGCTCCCCCTGCGGCACGGGTTTGAGTGCGAAGCTCGCCTGCCTCGCAGCCGATGGCAAGCTTGCCGAAGGGGAAGAGTGGGTGCAGGAGAGCATCATCGGCACCACGTTCACCGGCACGTATCGCTGGCTGGATGAAGCGGCGGGGAAGATCATTCCAACCATCACGGGCCAGGCGTACATTACGGGCGAGAGCCGGCTGCTGCTCGATGACCGCGATCCATTTTGCTGGGGCATTCGCCAATAGTTGCCTTTCGCTCCGCGAAAGAGCGTTCTTTCGCGGAGCGAAAGACGACAATCATGACCAAACGAATCCTCATCATCGGCGGCGGCGTGATTGGGCTGAGCGTGGCCCACGCTTGCGTTTCGCGTGGGCATGAAGTAACAGTCCTCGAACGTCACGGACCTGAGCGCGATGGTTGCTCGTATGGCAACGCGGGGATGATCGTCCCCAGCCATTTCATTCCGCTCGCCGCGCCGGGCATGGTGTCGCTGGGACTGAAATGGATGTGGAATCCCGAATCCCCTTTCTATATCAAGCCACGCTTGTCTTGGGACTTGCTTACCTGGGGCTATCGCTTCTGGCGCGCCGCCACGGCAGCGCGGGTCCAGGCGGCCCAGCCGATCCTGCGCGATTTGCAATTCGCCAGCCGGGCGTTGTTCGACGAACTGGCCGGCGACGCGAACGAGTTCGGCCTGGTCCGCCGTGGTCTGCTCATGCTCTGTAAGGAACAGAAAACGCTCGAAGAAGAAGCGCTCGTTGCCGAACAAGCCCGCGAATTGGGTATTGCGGCAGAAGTACAGGATGCCGCAGGGACGGCCGCGCTCGATCCGGGTGTTCAGATGGCTGCCTGTGGGTCCGTTTACTATCCACGCGATGCCCATCTCTCGCCCAGCTTGTTCATGCAGTATTTGGAACGTGAAGTCCGTTCGCGAAACGGCCAGTTGGTGTTTGGAGCTCAAGTGACTGGATTCATTCGCAGTGGCCAGCAATTGAACGGAGTGAAAACCTCGCAAGGCGAATATGAAGCCGATGAAATTGTTATCGCTGGCGGATCGTGGTCGCCGCTGGTCGCGCGCGAACTGGGATTGAAGATTCCGCTGCAACCTGGCAAGGGATATAGCCTGACCTTGCCCGCGCCCCAACGATTGCCACAACTTTGTTCCATCTGCACCGAAGCCCGCCTGGCCGTCACACCGATGGGCAAAACCTTGCGCTTCGGCGGCACCATGGAAATGAGTGGACTCAATGAAACGATCAGTCCCGCCAGAGTTCGCGGGGTGATCCGCGGCGCCACGACGTTCTTTCCGGAGTTCACTGCCGCCGACTTCGCCGACGTCAAACCCTGGTGCGGCCTGCGTCCCTGTTCGCCCGATGGCTTGCCGTACATCGGCCGGACTGGACGATATAACAATCTCATCATCGCCACGGGCCATGCGATGATGGGCTTGAGCCTCGCGCCCATCACCGGGAAGTTGGTGGAGCAGATCATTGGCGGGGAGCGGCCGGGGATTGATCTGCGATTGTTGTCGCCGGATCGATTTAGATAGCCTTAGCACAGCACCTCCCGCACGACATGTCCATGCACATCCGTCAGTCGGCGTTCGATGCCGTTGTGATAGTAGCTCAGCCGTTCGTGGTCGATGCCGAGCAGGTGCAACAGCGTGGCGTGCAGGTCGTAGATGGTGGTGACGGGATCGATCGCCTTATGTCCGAAGTCGTCGGTCTGACCGAAGCTGAAGCCCCGCTTGACTCCTGCGCCGGTTAGCCAGACCGTGAAGCCGTGCGGGTTGTGATCCCGGCCGCTGGCACCTTTTTGGAACGTGGGCATCCGGCCGAACTCGCTCACAAAAGCTACGACAGTCCGCTCTAACAGGCCGCGTTGACGTAAGTCGCGCAGGAGGGCCGCGGCCGGTTGATCGAGAATCTGGCGATGGATATCGTACTGCGTTTTGAGCGTCTTATGGCCATCCCAGTTGCCGACCCCTTCGCCCATCGCATAGCTGCCGTTGAAGAGTTGCACAAACCGCACGCCCCGTTCAATCAGCCGCCGCGCGAGCAGGCAGTTCTTGCCGAAGCGGGCCTTGAGCGGGTTCGCATCATCGAGCGCATAGTCGCGCTGTGTCCCCGCGGTTTCTTTCGATAAATCGCCCGCTTCTGCCGCACCCAGTTGCATCCGCGCGGCGAGTTCATAGCTGGCAATCCGGCTGCTCAGCTCGACATCGTGCGGATGTTTTTCGAGATGCTTCGCGTTAAGCGTCTTCAGCAAGTCGCGCGTGGCCCGTTCCATGCTGGGCGTGATCGTAGCTGGCGTGGCCAGATTCGGAATCGGCTTGTCGGCGTTGAACGGCGTTCCCTGAAACATGGCGGGGAGAAACGCACTGTTCCAATGATTGGGACCAACCTGCGGCCCGCCGCGCGGATCGGGAATCGCGACGAACGAGGGGAGGTCGTCACTTTCGGAACCGAGCGCGTAACTGACCCACGAACCGAGGCTGGGGAAGCCATCCAGCACAAAGCCGGTGCTCATCTGATTTTCGGCCGGCCCATGCGTGTTCGATTTGGCCGTCATCGAATGAATGAAACAGAGATCGTCGGCCAGTTCCGCCAGATTCGGCAGCAAATCCGAAATCATCTTGCCACTCTCACCCCGCGGCTTGAACGGCCAGAGCGGCTGCACCAGGTTGCCGTTCGCCCCCTGAAACGTCACCAGCCCATCGCCGCCCGGCAACGGCTGATCGTGCCGCTTGATGAGCTCCGGCTTGTAATCCCAGACATCGAGATGGCTGAGCGCCCCCGAGCAAAAGATCACCAGCACCTGGTCTGCCGCTGCCTGGAAATGCGGTTTGCGAGGGGCCTGAGGCTTGTCAGGCAACCACTGCGGACGAATGGGATCGGCGGCGGAAGTTTGCGATTCACGAGCCAGCAGCGATGCCAGCGCAAGCGAGCCCAGCGTGCCTTGGGCTAAGAAGTGCCGACGATCGATGATGCGGGAAAACATACGGTGAGCGTTTGGTTGATTTTTTCAGCGAGCCGTTAAGTGATTATACCTAGTAGGAGATTAGCGCTGGAAGCAACTTCGGAGTTCAGTCAGCATCGTGGACGCACGCCTTGTTACTCCTAGCCACTGGCTAGATTAAGCCGGTGGCCCCGTAGCCAAAAACCAATGCTCAACGCTTACCCACTCGGCACCCACTCCCCCGTGCTTTCAGAGCGCACATAGCGCGCCGGGACCTTGAGCCATAGACCGGGCAGCTTCTTGGGATTGGGATCCTCGATCATCCGCATGAACGGCATCGGCCAGCGCACGCCGTCGGCTTCATGATAACGAGGCAGCGGCGAGCGGTAGGTGAGGGAGGGGGAGAGCGGGAGAGTGGGAGAGGGGGAGAGCGGGAGAGTGGGAGAGGGGGAGACGGATGGAATTGACGAGTGATGATTAGCGATTGTTGAAGTCAGAAGGGAAGATTTCGCCACGTCGCTTGCGACGTGTTCGGGTGGGGATGGGGAGAGTGGGATCGAAGGAGCGGGGGAGAGGGAATGGCACGCTGAGGGGGCGACAGGGACGGAGGGAATTGACGATTGATGATTAGCGATTGTTGAAGTCAGAGGGGAAGATTTCGCCACGTCGCTGGCGACGTGTGCTGGTGGGGGCAGCGCCACGTTTGATAACACTTCTGACAATGATTCACGCGCGTCGTTAACAATTACCGGTATAGACGTTACGTCTTCCTGACTCTGATCCAGTGAAATCTCTGATAACCCATCCGATAACACTTCACTGATATCTCCTGCGTTCGCGATTTCCCCCGTCTCCTCGCTACCCGAGCACGTCGCAAGCGACGTGGCGAAATGGTTCTCCCCCTCCTCCCTCTCCCCCTCTTCTTGCTTCCGTTCAAATTCTTCCAGCGTCGGGCGCAGCCGCTTGTAGTCGGCGTTCATCTGGGCCAGCAGCTCGTCGTCGGTCATCGCCGGCGGTTCAAACAGCCGGCCTGCGCAGCTCACCTCCACCCGGCCATCGAGCGCGAAGCCGTCGAACACAATCTGCCGCTCGGCGATCTTGCAGGCGCCATCCAGCAGTCGAAAATTGCCCACTTGCGTCTTGACGACGAACTCCTCGACCTTTTCACCTTTGACGGTTTTCTCCTTGCGAGTACGCACCGGTTCCTTCGATCCCTGCCAGGCCTCGGTCGCCTGGTGATACATCCAATCGAGCTTCATCCGGTGCGTCCGAGCCGCGACGTGCAGCCGCTGCTCGCGCGGCAATTCGGCCAAGCCAAAAGGCACCGTCTCGCTCAGCCACAGGCCCACCCGCTTCACGATCTTGGAAACGCGCGACTGCGAAATCTTCTTCTCCGTCGCGACCTTCCGCTGCGACTGCCCCTCGACGGCCGTCTGGTGATAGATCTCCTGATCGCGCCCGGAAACGTTGCGAAATTTAGGCGTTTTGTTGGCGTTCTCGGTTTTCTTGGACATAGCACTGCTCCTGGATGACCGGGGTCGGGAGTATTTTCGGGCGCGTTATCAGCGCCGTGGCCTGATAACGTCGACTCGCAACACACCCCCGACACATCTTCAGTAACTCTTCACGATATTCTCCATTATTGCGCGCGAGTGATTACCTGTCAAGCAGTTAATGAATAATTACTGAAGAGTTAGCGGGTAGGCTGATGAATAACCTCGAATCTAATTGGACTTTTTGCGAATGTTGAGTTTTGGTCAATTCGTCGAATCTGTTGCGCTGAGGTGGCGGGTTGCCAATGTCTTAGCACCAACGGTGCGTTCAATGCCAGCCTGGGGCAAAGCGCAGCGGCGTCAGCCGCGGAGCGTCGCCCCAGGAACCGACCGCGCGATGAACCGAAGCCCTGAAGGGGCGTTCTATGGCCAGCTGCTGAACGCTGAATTCATAGAGCGCCCCTTCAGGGCTTGGAGCGCGTCAATCGCAACGATCCTGGGGCTGCGCTGCGCTTCGCCCCAGGCTGGCATAGGTCGGCCCTTCAGGCCTGCGGATGAAATGACAGCTCCTCGCGCAACAAATTGTGGATGATTGTCACTGAACTAATTCATCAGACCACTTCGCGGGCGTGTCAGCGGACCTCCGGGTCTGTGCGTTCGCTGCGAACTAGGCAGGTTCAAGCCGATGGTATGCCAATCGGCACGCCCAAATGGTAGCCACTCCAGCGGACCACGCCAGCGAATAGGAAGACCCACAGGGAACTGAAAGCGTTGATGGAAATGAAGATCCAAGTATCGTTGGGCGGACCGCCGACGCTGATTTCCCGGAACAGCCAAATTTCTGCCGCCGTTACGCCCGCGATTAAGAGGAGACTGAGCGCGATGCCTGGGACCAGATGGCGTGTTAGGAGCGTCGCAAATATTAGCGGCAAGCTCATCACGATTTGAGCACCCAATAGTGACACCGACACCTGGAATTGCCGCGAGTCATTAAGCAGATTGCTGGATACGATCCAGCGCCCGGCCCCGAGCAGGATGCAGACGAACGCCGTGACGATCATGAGTTGGCCAATGCCGAATTGCCACGGGCGATGATCGTCAGCGGGCGTGGTAGTACCCTGATGCCGGAGTCGCAAACCCAAGGTCAGCGCGACACCCCACAGTGGCACTTGGGCGGCAAGCCAGAGAGCTAGTACGTTGGCGATGTTCCAGAGCGGGTCATCGGTCTGTTCGAGAATCACCTTTGGCAGAGTGTAGACCGTTGCCATCGTGCAGGCCCAAACGAACGATAGTGGCAACCTCCACAGCAACCGCCCCGGGCCAAGGGCGGCCCAAGCTGAGGCCAGCACGGTTTGTTGAAACACGGTCCCCAGAAGCGGACCGATGACCAATGGAAGGGGGCCGTTTTCGAATAACCAAATCGTCATCACGACGATGACGCACCCCACGAGAATCAGGGGCGCAGTTCGCCAATAGATTGCGGAGGGTGGAGGGATCATGCGCCATATTCTAAGGCAGGTAGGCCGCGCCGTCTTCCAGGGAGTTTCGCGAAGCGACGTTGCTGCTCCGTGCTCATGCACGGCAAGATTTCGTGCTATCGCACGGAGTAAGATGGTTGGTCTTTGCGCGGCACTCCCTCGCTCACGCGTTTTGAAGTTGCGCAATTTTCGATGTGGTTCAGGTTGCAGTGCGGAATTCTGGGGTGTGGCGGCGATGAGGAGGCGTTTCAGTTTGGCGATGCCGCCG
>JAYTUF010000003.1:0-3242 GCA_043744755.1 Anatilimnocola sp. | reverse complement strand
AATGCTGTCAGCGATGCCTTCACGATAAAACCGCGTGACTCGGTTTCCTCGATTCACCGCTGCTCCAATGGTGTAATGCGGCTCCTGTGCATCGATGCCATCGCTCATCGCACCGATGCGACTCCAGAGCGTATCGACGTCGATTTGAGGCACTGCTTGCGCCTGGGGTCCTTCGCCTGGCGCGGCAAGAACTGGAATCACCTGATCGGCAGTTCTGAGCGCATCGAGTGCTGCTTCGATTCGCGTCAAACGCTGGCTCGTCGTATCACGCCCTTTGCGCAGAGTCTCTTGAATCCTGCTTGGGTTAAGCGGCTCATTTGCTCCGCTAATGCGTTCCACATATCCCACGACAATTTGCTTTAGATACTGCCCGTCCTCGACTACCTTCGCAATTACGAATGGCTTTTGATCCTCGTGCTGCGGTGGCACAAAGATGACGCCGATTCCGGTGGCAGCGCCGTCCGCGTGCAGCCATTCGGCCGTCATGCCGTTAACGGCTGGGAAGACATGATTTGCGATTACTCCGGTGTATTGACCGGGGTTGAAATCGGCCTGCGCAATCAGGGTCAGTTGATCAATTACGTCTTCGTCGCGCCCCTGGTCTCGAGTTGTGCCCAGGCCGATGATTAGGTGTCCGCCTTGCGTGGTTGCCAGCGCGGCAACATCTTTCGCCAGTTCGTAACGTCCGGCTGCTTGAGTCAGATCATATGGGGCGCTCTTGACTTCAAGGAACTGATCTTCTGCGATGTCGACGAATTGTGCGAAATCCCTCGACACCAGAATCGCTACTGTGCGCTCAATCATTTGTGCTTCCTAATTCCTTCGCGCCGCCGGCATGAAGTGGCTGTCTTGCAGGTTTACGTTCGTGCGCAGACAAAGTCGCCAAGTGTCAGTTATCGACGATGCTGTCGGACAATCGAAACGACCTTGGAACTTGGCTTTGCTGTAGCAAATTTCGCCCAGTTGTCCATCAGCACGCGACGCCGCTCGAACAAATCGCTTCCAAAGTAGGCGGCTTCAGTCTTGTCCCTGACAACATGGGCGAGCGCGGCTTCGACTACCGTTCTGGGAGCGTTGGTCTTCTCTCCAGCCCAGTCGCGGAACGAGCTGCGGAACCCGTGCGCTATGATGTCAGCTCGTTCGAGCCGGCGAAGCAGCATTAGGAAAGCCATGTTAGATAGGCCTGCTTCGCACGAGCGGCCCGGAAACACGAAAGGGTTTGACTCCCCCGCGATAGTCTCGGCGGCCTTAAGTAACACTTGAAGCCGGAGGTGCTGCGGCCGCCGCTGGTGAAGCGCCCAACAGCGCTGCTGCTTTCTTGACGTCTTTCGGCGCGACCCAGAAGATGGCGCCATAGCGCCCGCCGCCCACGCTGACGGCGTCGATCGCCGTCACGTTGATCTTCGCTCGTCCCAGGCGATCGAGCAGATCCGCGACCGCACCAACACGATCGTCCCCGTCCAGCAGAAAACCGCGCTTGGGTCCGACGACTTTCCACTTCGCCTTCTTCGCGGCTTGCTTGAACGCCGCGGGGTCGGCAGGGATGAAGT
This sequence comes from Anatilimnocola sp., assembly GCA_043744755.1. Classification (GTDB taxonomy): domain Bacteria; phylum Planctomycetota; class Planctomycetia; order Pirellulales; family Pirellulaceae; genus Anatilimnocola. The sequence goes on along the minus strand of JAYTUF010000003.1, from coordinate 1,692 downwards.
CCATTTGCGCCCCACGACCCTTGGGGAATCCGGAGAACGCCAACAGGTTGATGCCGGCATCCCTGAGGATCGCCAGTGCCCGGGCGCCTTCGCCCGCTTTGTTCGGCGCGGTGGTGTAGAAGTACTCGACGACCCGGACGGTGTCGGCCATGGATTGCCTCCCTTGAGAGTGCGGCACACGCGCGCGCCTGCCATCGAGAGGGTAGCAGACAACAGGATGGAGCGCAGCGCGGTGGCGGCCACTGTTCAGCTGCGGACGTAACCCGACTCAGCGCGAGATCATCAGGTATAGTCCGGTCGCAGGGAGGTTGGCATGGGGAAGGTCACACGGCTCGCCATTGTGCTCGTGATCGGGATTTGTGCCGTAGGCATGATTGCGGCGCAGACCACGAGCAATCCGATTCCCGCTCCGATCACGAAACGCGGATTGCAAGTCGAGATCAAGGACATCATGCGCCTTCCCGACACGCGAAACATGCGTCCTGCCGACCAGGACGTGACGCCCTCGGGGTGGGCGCGTATCAGCTACGTGCGCGACCTGCCCGATGGCCGGCGGTTCGTCAATGACTCCCGTGGCCTGCTCTACCTCATCGACTCGAACAACCAGCCCCAGGTCTACGCGAACGTCGCCGCCGTGTTTCCGAACACGGTCTACAACCGTCTGGAGAGCGGACTCGTCGGAATCGCTTTCCACCCGGAGTTCGCGCGAAACGGTTTGTTCTACACCGTGCACGGCGAGCGCGGTCCGGGCAACCCGCGGACGCCCGACTTCATTCCGCCAGGGTTCACCGGCACAGACGTGACCTATCACAACATCATCACGGAATGGCACGCCACCAACCCGGCGGCGAACACCTTTGCCGGCTCCCGGCGAGAGCTTCTTCGCGAGGCGCACGTCGTCGCCAACTTCACGCATCCGTTAGGCACGGCGGAGTTCAATCCCGTTGCCAAGTCGGGCGATCCTGACTACGGACTGCTCTACACCAGCGGCAGCGATCACGGATTCAGCAATGGCGGTGGACCAAACGCGAATACGGCGAGTCAGACCCAGCGTCTGGACTCGATTATGACGGCCATCCTGCGATTCGATCCGCGCCCGCCGAAAACGACCGGCGGGCAGAAGGGTCTCGGTGACTACACGGTCCCGATCGCCAACAAGTTCGCGGCAGACGGCGACCCCAAAACGCTCGGCGAGATCTACGCCTACGGTTTTCGTAACGCCCACCGGCTCTCATGGGCCGCGGATGGGACGATGTTCGCCTCGGACATCGGCATGAACCACATCGAAGAGATCAACATCGTCCGCAATGGCGAGAACTACGGCTGGATGAGACGAGAAGGGCACTGGGAGACCGGCCGCTGGCGCGGCGGCCTGCTGAGTGACCTGTTTGCCCTCCCCGCGGACGTGCTGAACGGGCGCGACAAGGATGGCCTCACCTACCCCGTTGCGATCTACGACCACGACGAGGGGCGCGCCGTCACCGCCGGGTTTGCCTATCGCGGCCGGATCGCCGCCCTCCGTGGCAAGTTCGTATTCGGGGACATTCAGAACGGTCGGCTGTTTGCCGCCGATGTCGCCGAACTGAAGAAAGCTGACGATGGCGTTCCGCAAACCGTCGCTGCCATCGAAGAGATCCAGCTCTATGTCAGGGACGCGAACGGCAATCGGATGGGTGTGTCGATGCGAGACCT
>JAYTUF010000002.1:0-3260 GCA_043744755.1 Anatilimnocola sp. | reverse complement strand
GCCTGACGTGTGGCCGCTGGCTGACACCGCCGATACACGGCCGGCGTGCTCAGGCCAACCGGCGGACGAACGATGACGACGTGGCAGCGAGGCGCGCGGATGACTTCAATCTGCTCGCCGCGGCCGCGACAAATGGCCGCGCCACCGGTCAGAAAAAAGGCCACGTCACTGCCGAGCGCCGCGGCGATTTCGTTCAGCTTTTCGACCGGCCAGTTCAATTGCCAGGCTTGATTGGCGGCCAAGAGCGCCGCTGCAGCATCCGCCGAAGCGCCGCCCAAACCGGCCTGGGCGGGAATGCGCTTGGTCAGCATGACGACCGCGCCTTGCGAAGTGCCTGATTCGGCGCGCAGGCGAGCGAGCGCTTGCCAGACGAGGTTATCCGTCGAGGCCGGCAGTTCCTGCCAGATATCTGAACTCGCCTCTTGTTTCGCCAGCAGTCCCGCCGCCCATTGGCAGCGAACGTCGATTTCGCCATCGTCGGTCGCTTCGATAGTCAGCGTATCGCACACCGCAACGGCCAGCATCAGCGTTTCGAGTTCATGAAATCCATCGGGCCGACGGGCTAGAATTTCCAGCGTGAGATTCACCTTCGCAGGGGCGTGGACCGTCACACGATCCGCGCTGCCAGTGATTTTGGTGCGAAGTGAAAACATCCCTGCTGTTGCCCACGAAAAAGCAGCCTGCGTAAACTTCGCTCCCTCGCGCGGCACTTACCGCGAGAGTTCCGAAGTGCAGACGACTAGCGTCGAAGCAAAAACCAGTTGCGGGATCAAAGGAAAGTCGAATGGTTAAGGCTCGATTGTACCGGAGTGTGGGGAGGGGTCAACCGAGAGGTCATTTGTCATTAGTCACTGGTCGCTCCAAATTACTCACTCCCTCCTCCCATCACCGTATTTCCCAGCCCGCCGAGGTGATTCAGCACCGAGCCTTCGTCCTTGCCTCCCTTGCCGCCTGCGTGCGCGAGGACGCGACCGGCCAGGCGCGAGAAGGGCAACGATTGCAGCCAGATTTTGCCGGGGCCGGTGAGCGTGGCGAGAAACAGCCCCTCGCCGCCGAAGAGTGTGTTCTTAAAGCCGCCGACAAAGCCGATGTCGTAGTTCACGCTGGGCATCAGGGCCACGATGCAGCCGGTATCGACCTTGAGCGTTTCGCCCGGCGCGAGATCTTTCTCATACAAAGTGCCGCCGGCGTGGACCATGGCGATGCCGTCTCCTTGCAGCTTCTGCATGATAAAGCCTTCGCCGCCGAACAGGCCGACCATGATCTTCTTTTGAAATGCAATGCTGATCTGAATGCCACGCGCGCCGCAGAGGAACGAATCCTTCTGGCAGATCAACTCACCACCGAGCCGGTCGAGATGCAACGGAATGATCTTGCCCGGATAGGGTGCGGCGAAGGCGATGGTCTCGCGGCGATTCGAAGCCGCGGTGAACGTGGTGATGAACAGCGACTCGCCGGTCAGCATTCGCTTGCCCGCGGTCATCATCTTGCCCCAGAAACCTTGGCCGGTCTGGCTGGGATCGCCGAACATCGTTTCCATCTTGATGCCGCTGGACATGTACATCATGCCCCCCGCTTCGGCGATCACCATTTCGTTCGGGTCGAGCGTGATTTCGCAGAACTGCATTTCGCTGCCATAGATTTCGTATTCAATCTCATCCGACTTGCGGCCGCCGCGATTGGCCGATGGTCCCGCCGCGGCACCGAAGCTGCCCGACACGGGATAGGCATCGATGACATCGAGCCCCTCTGTCGCGGGCGCGGAGACCGAAAATGTTTGTCCGCACGCGCGGCAACGCACTTGCCGACCGGCCAGTTCGGGCGAGTAAGGATATTGCTTTCCACAAGACGTGCAGGCAATGGTGGACATGGTTGGCTCTCAGAAAGAAAAGGAATCACTGACAATTCGTCACCGCTACTCGAATCTTTGGTTAGGATTGCAAACGAAATAACTTCCGCCTACTCGCGACCACTGGGTTTATCCCAGTGGGGCGCTCACTTGGCAGCTACCAGGTGGTCACTCGGATAACCGGCGACCATCCGCCTTGTGCCGATGGGGCCCTCACTGATCGGCTCTGTAGCTGCTCAGTGAGCGCTCCACGGGGGCAAGCCCCGTGGTCGCGACGGCATTGGCTGCGATTCGAATGTAGCTGTCCAGTGATCGCCCCGCCGGCACGAGGCCGGCGGTCGCGAGTTGTTTGCAAATCGGGAAGTTATTGAATTCGTCATCCTTAATCACCATCACTAACTATTTCACAATCTCACGCCCCTTCAACCAGCGAATGCAGGCTTCCGACCAATCGCCCGTGCCGGGGATGCTCTTGCCCAAGCCCACGCCGTGGCGGCCTTTTTCGTAGACGTGAAGTTCGCCAGGGACTTTGTTTTGCAACATGGCTTGATAGAAGACCACGCTGTTCTGCGGCGGCACGCCGGTGTCTTCATACGTGTGCCAGAGGAAGCAGGGCGGCGTTTGCGGCGTGACTTGCTTTTCATTCGAGAGGCTGGCGACCAGTTCCGGCGCTGCGCCCTCGCCTAACAGATTCTTCTGTGAACCCTTATGCGTGAATGGTTGATCGAAGGCAATCACCGCATAACACAGCACGCCGAAGTCCGGCCGGCAGCTCACGCGGTTGATCGGGTCCTCGGCCTGCTCATTGCCGGCATCGAAATGGGTGACTGCCGTCGAAGCCAAATGACCGCCGGCAGAGAAGCCGAGCACGCCGATCTTGTTCGGCTCGATGCCGAGCTCTTTCGCCCGACTGCGGGCCGTGCGAATCGCCCGCTGCGCATCTTGCAGCGGCGCAGGATGGCCATATCCCTTGCCCCGATGACGATAGTCGCAGATCAACGCCGTGATGCCGTGGCTGTTGAGCCACTCGCCAATTTGTTTGCCTTCGTGATCCATGGCCAAGCCGCCGTAGCCGCCGCCGGGGCAGACGACAATCGCGACGCCGCAGTTTTTTTCTTTCTCTGGAGACCAAACAATGAGCGTTGGCTTGTCCTTCGCGTCCACGCCGTTGGCATTAGGGGCGCCGTTAGGCCAGAGTAGCTCTGTCTTTGGCTCCGCCAGACAAATTTGAAACGAACAGCCAATCAGGACCAGGCCGACCAGCACGCGAGGAAGCAGCATCGCAAAGACTCCGGGAGAGAAATGGTTTCAGGGCGTATCGTAGCCCTTGGCGCGCGGCCGCTCAATCGGCGAAGCTGATCTCTACTCCCTCTCCTCATGTACTCATGGGGAGAGGGCCGGGGTGAGGGGC
>JAYTUF010000001.1:0-3261 GCA_043744755.1 Anatilimnocola sp. | reverse complement strand
CGCGCCGATCTGGTCGAGCAGGACGTAATCGCCGAGGACCAGCGGTGCCTTGTTGCCGGAGAGAAGGGAGTCTGCCTGAAACTTCGTCAGCTTTTGCTGGGCGACGAGTAGTTCCGCAAAGGACCGGTCATCGGAGGGTCGTTGGTCGAGCGGAATCGCGTTCCACCAGGCCTTGATTTCGTCGGCAGTGAATAGCCCCGCGGCAATGAGCGCTTTGGCAAATAGATCAGCAGCTTGTCCCACGATCGAGGCTCTCCAGGCCCCCTATTCTAGTGTGTGCTGGAGGGGTAGTAAACTGTGAATGGCTCTTCTTGCGACTTGCGGAGTAACTCGCGTGCGCGTGCATGTTAACACGGGCTCAAACTCGCCGTGCTCACCCAATCACGGTGGCTTAGCGCTATGAAGCTGGGCGCAATTTGCGCCATCCATCTGAAGTGGGGTGTCCATTAATGCGGACGTGAGAATGTTTGTTTTCTCGAAGAATATTCAATGTTTACACCCGCAAGAGGGGTTCGCTAATGGACGATTTTGGTAGGGAACTGTGTGGCACAAGGCGCTGAAGACCGGCTAAAGCAGCGAAGAGCGGCTCTGCTACTCATCGCGCATCTGCACATTCTCGCCACCAGCCACGGTAGACATGGCTTCCAGATCTTCGGAGGAAGTGGTGATGGGTAAGAACCGCACTTCGCCATCGGCAAATAGGGCGTTGGCGCCGTTGTTGTGATTGCCACCCAGATCGCCGCCGATTTGGAAATCGATCATCGAGTCGATCAGGTCCACCGGTTCCATCCAGCTCTTGCCGTTGGTTCTTTTCACTTCGATCAGCAGTAGGGTATTCGCTTCGCCGTCGGTGATTTCGCTTTTTTTGCGCGAGGCAGCATCGGGGAACATGGTCTTCTTGCCGGTGATCGCCAGGTAATTGCTTTCGTGTGAGAGCAAGGCATTGGGGTCGAGCGGCGAGGCATAGATCTTCGGCATTCTGCTGACCAGCATCGCATTCTCGGGGGAGTTCCAGGCCGCGTTCAAATTGATCTGCTGATACAAGCCTTTCTCAGCCTGTCCGAGATGGGGCAAGATCAGCACGCGCCAACTGTGCAGCGGCTTGCCGGCGGCATCGACGGTATAGGCCGGCAGGAACTCACCGTTTTGCGATTCATAAGCCAGGATCGCCAGGCCGATCTTGCGCAGATTGTTCGCGCAGGTTCGTTTGGCGGCGGCTTGTTTGGCGGCCATGAGAGCCGGTTTGCCGATGGCTTGATAGAAGGTGTAAAACGCAATCGCCAGACCGATGAGGAACAGGCCGATGATCGCCGCCGCCTGCCAGTTGCCGCGCTGCATCCCCTGCACGGCGCTGCGCAGCGAGTAGCCGGGACGAGCCGAGGGGACCGTGACTAACTTGCCGCAGTTTACGCACGGGCCCGTATGGCCGGCGAAGGGATCGTCAACCAGCGTCGTTTCGCCGCAGAAGGGGCAGGAGAATTGAATGGGCATCGAGGTCAACTCACTGTAGCTGAATTCGCCAGCATTCAGACGCCCCGCGCAGGTCTCGGAATTCTGGCGAATTCCGCTACACGGTCATTAGATGTTAGCGCGAAACTCGCTCACGACTTGCTGATATTGCCGCGCGAGATTCTCGATCTTCTTCAAATCACCGGCCGCGACTAACTTGGGGTCCACCAGCGAACTCCCCACGCCCAGCGCACAAGCGCCCGCTTTGAGAAAGTCGGTCGCGGTTTCCAAATTCACGCCACCGGTCGGCATCAGGCGAATGTGCGGCAACGGACCATGCAGGGCCTTGAGATATTTGGGACCGGTGATTTCGGACGGAAAGATTTTGACAATATCCGCTCCCGCTTCCCACGCCGTCAACACTTCCGTCGGCGTGAACGCGCCGGGCAGAATCAGCTTGCTGTAGCGTTTGCAAAGTTCAATCACCGCTACATTCACGGTCGGCGAAACAATGAACTCCGCCCCCGCGAGGATGGCCGCCCGGCAGGTTTCGGAATCAAGCACTGTCCCCGCACCGAGCAGCACGCGATCGCCGAGCTTGTCGGCTACCCGCTCCAGCACCCGCACGGCTTTGGGGACGGTGAAGGTGACTTCCATCACCTCGACGCCGCCGGCCAGCAACGCCTCGGCGACATCGACGAGCAACTCGCCGCTCTCCGCGCGGATCACGGCAACGATGCAACTATCCAGCACACGATCAAGCGGACGCGCCGCGGGCATGGCGATCTCTCCAAGGAAAGGTTTTAAGCACTCGCATTGTAGACGAGTTCCAGGCGGGACGAGATGAGGCGGATAGCACACGACCCTAACACGACGGTCGGTTGAACTGAATCGTCGCTGCGCTGATGATAGTGGAAATAATTACCCGCTTCCGCAACTGCTTTTCAAAAGGTCCTGTGATGGCTGATCCCCCTAAGCCCATGAACGCCACGAAGCGTATCATCATCAACGTCGGCTGTATTGTCGGGCTGGTCGGCGGCATGGTCGCGATGAACGTCATGGGGCAGAAGGGAGTTCTACCCGGTGCACTATTCGGCGGAATCGGCGGCGGCCTGGGCGCTGCTTTGGGTTTTTGGGTAGCGGCGCTGGTGGTAAGAGACGACTGAATCCGGGATTGCCTGTGTTACAATCTGGCTGCAAGCTTGCCTCACTGAAAGTCGTTCCCCTTGCCTCCGCTTACCCCGCTCGACTATCTCTGGCTCTGCAGCGCCGCCGCGCTCGCCGGCGCGGTAAATGCTTTGGCGGGAGGCGGAACGCTGCTGACGTTTCCCGCGCTGGTGGCGGCTCTCGGAGTGAACGGCAGCGTGCTGGCCAATGGAACCAGCACGGTCGCGCTCGCGCCGGCTTCGTTCAGCAGTGCTTGGGCCTATCGTCATGATCTGGCCAAAGAGTGGCGGTGGCTGAAGCTGCTGATCGTGCCGAGTTTGATTGGCGGGCTGCTCGGAACGTGGCTCGTCACCAGTACGGACGAGAGCTATTTCAAAATAATGATTCCCTGGCTGATCCTGGGCGCTTCCACCCTGTTCGCGCTGCAACCGCTGCTCACTCGCAAAAAGAACTTGCTGGCGGCAAGTCTTAAGCAATCAGAGCCCACTCATTCCAAAATCCGGCTTATCGCGGTGGTGGTTTTTCAATTGTTCGTCGCGATCTACGGCGGGTACTTCGGCGCGGGAATCGGCATTTTGATGCTCTCCGCACTGGGGCTGATGGGGCTGACCAATCTGCACGAAATGAACGCGATCAAAACGGTGC